>NZ_JAHBDI010000019.1:0-84018 GCF_019956275.1 Pseudomonas sp. GL-RE-26 | reverse complement strand
TTCTTGACGACCATAGAGCGTTGGAACCACCTGATCCCATCCCGAACTCAGCAGTGAAACGATGCATCGCCGATGGTAGTGTGGGGTTTCCCCATGTGAGAGTAGGTCATCGTCAAGATTAAATTCCGAAACCCCTATCTGCGTATGCAGGTAGGGGTTTTGTTTTTGTCCGCAAGAAAGTTCGCACAGCAACAATGAGCAGGTTCACGCTGTCACCGTCTCCCGACAATGCTAAGGTTCGCCCCTGGCGTTTGTATTTTCCAAGGAAGCCTTTATGCCGGACGCGACGTCCCTCAGTGCTGGTTTTATGGTGGTTCACGGCAACCGCCTGGACGAGTTGCGCAGCCTGGTGGTCAGCTGGATGCGGCGCTACCCGCTGGCTCCCCTGGAGAATGAAATCGCGTTGGTGCAAAGCAATGGCATTGCCCAATGGCTGAAGCTGGCACTGGCGGAAGATTCTGAAGAAGACGACATGGGAGGCTGCGGCATCGCTGCCGCCATCGACGTGCAGTTGCCCGGCAGCTTCATGTGGCAGCTCTATCGCATGGTCCTTGGCCGCGACGAAATTCCGGTCAAGTCCCTGCTCGATAAAGCCCCGCTGACCTGGCGTCTGATGCGCCTGCTGCCGCAGTTGATCAACCAACCGCACTTCGAGCCGCTGCAGCGTTTCCTGACCCATGACACCGACCTGCGCAAACGCTATCAACTGGCTGAGCGCCTGGCGGATCTGTTCGACCAATACCAGGTGTACCGAGCTGACTGGCTCGAAGACTGGGCGGAAGGTCGACATCAAACAAGAAACGCCAGAGGCGAAGCCAAACACCTGACCCCGGCCAATTGCTGGCAGGCAGAGTTATGGCGCGCACTCTTGCTGGATGTGGGAGTAGAAGGCATGGCGCAAAGCCGTGCCGGCGTCCATCAGCGGTTTGTCGAACGCATCAACAATCTCGAAACAGCCCCCAAGGGATTACCCTCGCGAGTGATCGTTTTCGGGATTTCTTCCCTGCCTGCTCAGGCCCTGGAAGCACTGGCGGGACTGGCACGATTCAGCCAGGTCCTGCTGTGCGTACACAACCCATGTCGTCATCATTGGGCAGACATCGTCGCCGATAAAGACCTGTTGCGGCATCAATACAAGCGTCAGGCCCGCAAGAGCGGCATGCCGGTAGTGATCGATCCGCAAACCCTCCACCAGCATGCTCACCCGCTACTGGCCGCGTGGGGCAAGCAGGGGCGGGACTACATCAACCTGCTCGACAGTTATGACGATCCCAACAGCTATCGTTCGGCATTCCGTGACGGGCGCATCGACCTGTTCAGTGATGGTCAGCCGCTGAATGTGCTCAACCAGTTGCAGGACGACATCCTCGAACTGCGCCCCCTCAACGAGACTCGGGAGCGTTGGCCGGCTATCGATCTGCAGAAGGACGAGTCGATCCGTTTTCACATCGCCCATAGCGCCCAGCGAGAAGTCGAGATCCTCCACGATCAACTGCTCGCGCGCTTCAGCGCCGACCCGACACTGCGGCCCAGGGACATCATCGTGATGGTCCCGGACATCGACAGCTACGCACCGCATATTCGTGCCGTGTTTGGTCAGCTTGACCGCCAGGATCCACGCTTCATTCCGTTTACCCTGGCTGACCAGGGCCAGCGTGGTCGCGATCCATTGCTGATTGCTGTCGAGCACCTGCTCAAGCTGCCCGACAGCCGATTCCCCGTCAGTGAAATTCTCGATCTGCTGGACGTCCCCGCGCTGCGCGCTCGTTTTGGCGTCGAGGAGCGTGACCTGCCGACGCTGCACCGCTGGATCGAAGGTGCCGGCATTCGCTGGGGGATGAATGCCGAGCAACGTGCCGGGCTTGGGCTGCCGCATGAACTGGAGCAAAACAGCTGGCGTTTCGGCTTGCGACGGATGTTGCTCGGTTATGCCGTCGGCAGCGCCGATGCTTATGAGGGTATCGAACCCTACGACGAGATCGGTGGTCTGGACGCTGCGCTCATCGGTCCGCTGGTTGCATTGCTGGACGCGCTGGAAGTGGCTCACCACGAACTCTCTCAGCCTGCATCGCCGGGGCAATGGGGCTTGCGCTTGCAGGCTTTGGTGCAGTTGTTCTTCCTTGCCGGTAACGAACACGATGACTACTTGCTGGCCCAGCTCGAAGAGCTGCGTGAGACCTGGCTCGAGACCTGTGAATCTGTAGGGTTGCAGGACGAGTTGCCGCTGACCGTTGTCCGTGAAGCCTGGCTTGCAGGTCTGGATCAGGGCCGTTTGTCCCAGCGTTTTCTGGCCGGAGCGGTCAACTTCTGCACCTTGATGCCCATGCGCGCCATCCCGTTCAAACTGGTGTGCCTGCTGGGCATGAATGACGGCGATTATCCGCGCGCGCAACCGCCGCTGGATTTCGATCTGATGGGCAGTGATTACCGTCCGGGTGACCGCTCCCGGCGTGAAGACGACCGCTACCTGCTACTGGAAGCCTTGCTGTCGGCAAGGGACCAGCTCTACATCAGTTGGGTGGGCCGCAGCATCCGCGATAACAGCGAGCGACCTGCCTCGGTGCTGATTGGCCAGTTGCGTGACCACTTGGCCAGCGGTTGGCGATTGCTGCAAGGCGACGAGGATCTGCTGGAAGCCATGACTCGCGAACACCCATTGCAACCCTTCAGTGCTCGCTACTTTCACGACGGGGATGAGTCGTTCAGCTACGCCAGTGAATGGCAGGTGCTTCATCAGGCGGCAGAGCATCAGGCAGGCGCCGAAGTGCTCGGGCCCCACGTCCAGGACGAACCACTGAGCCTCGGTCAGGTGCAGGATTTCCTGCGCAATCCGGTACGGCACTTTTTCAGCCAGCGACTGAAGGTCTTCTTCGAGGCGGCCGAAGTGCCGTTGGCCGATGAAGAGCCCTTTGTCCTGGATGCGTTGCAGCGTTACAGCCTCAGCGACCGTTTGCTCGAAGCCGCGCTGGCAGATCCTGGAAATTCCGGGCAGGCATTGGAGGATCAGGCGAAGCGCTTGCAGAACAGCGGACTGCTGCCCATGGCCGGATTCGGTGAGTGTCTGCAACGCGAGTTGATCGAGCCATTGCCTGACTTGCTGCAACGCCACCAACAGCTCCTGACGTTGTGGCCAACCCCCCTCAGCAGCGCGTTGCCGGTCAGTCTTGAACTGCAAGGCCTGCACATCGAGGGCTGGCTCAGCGGCCTGCATCAGCGCGCCGATGGTGGATTGCTGTCTATCACTACGATTCCCAACAGCATCGGCTCGATCAAGTCGCGCAAATGGCATCGATTGACACGCCCGTGGGTCAATCATCTGATGGCTTGTGCCAGTGGCATGTCACTGACCACCGCATTGGTGGCCAGCGACGACAGCCTGTTGCTCGGTCCACTGGACCAGTCCACGGCGCAGACAATTCTCGGTGACCTGTTGATGGCCTGGCAGTCGGGTATGCGCCAGCCTCTGCCGATCGCGGTCAAGACAGCCTTCGCGTGGCTGGGGCAAACCGACCCGGTCAAAGCCGAGGCCGCTGCGCGCAAGGCCTATGAAGGGGATGGACAAACGACGGACGGAGAGCGTCGCGAAAGCCCGGCACTCGCCCGTCAATTCGCCGATTACGATGCCTTGGTCGCCGACGAGACGTTCCCCCTGTGGTGTGACGCGCTCTATCGCCCGCTTCTTGAAGCACCCTGGCGTTCACTGTCCAGCGAGGAGTCGCGCTGATGAGCACAAAGACACCTCTGGCCCTGGCATTCCCGTTGCGCGGCAGTCAACTGATCGAAGCCAGCGCCGGGACCGGCAAGACCTTCACCATTTCCGCGTTGTACCTGCGTCTGGTGCTTGGCAATGGCGGGGAGGACAGTGGTTTTGGACGTGAGCTGTTGCCACCGCAAATCCTCGTCGTGACCTTCACCGACGCCGCGACCAAAGAACTGCGCGAACGCATCCGCACGCGGCTCGCCGAGGCCGCACGCTATTTCCGCGATGAAACACCGGCCCCCGACAGCCTGATTGCCGAGTTGCGCGACCAGTACTTGCCCGAGCAGTGGCCCGGCTGCGCAAACCGCCTGGATATCGCCGCCCAGTGGATGGACGAGGCGGCGGTGTCGACCATCCACAGTTGGTGCCAGCGCATGTTGCGCGAGCACGCATTCGACAGCGGCAGCCTGTTTACCCAGACCCTGGAAACCGACCACAGCGACTTGCTGGGGGAAGTCCTGCGCGATTACTGGCGGCTGTTCTGTTACCCGATGCAAGGTGATGCCTTGAATTGGGTGCGCAGCAATTGGGGCGGGCCGGCGGCGCTGCTGCCGCGGATTCGTGCGCTGTTCGCCAGCGAGCGGGATACCCTTGAAGGGAAAGAACCCGCCGAAGTGATTTCGCAATGCTTGCAAGAGCGACGGGCTGCCCTGATCGAACTCAAGAAGCCTTGGTTGGAGTGGGCGGACGAATTACTTGCGATCTGTCACCAAGGCGTTGCCGGCAAGGCGGTCGATGGTCGCAAGATGCAGGCACGCTATTTCGAGCCCTGGTTTGAAAAAATCAAAGCCTGGGCCGAGGACGAATCCCTCGAGCAACTGGATATCGGCACTGGCTTCACTCGTCTGACCCCGGATGGCATGGCTGAAGCCTGGAAGGGTGAGGCGCCTCGACATCCGGGGCTCGATGCGATGGCCGGCCTCAAGGCCTGCCTCGATGGGTTGCCGACACCTGATGCCGCCGTACTGCAACATGCGGCCCGCTGGGTCGGGGCGCGATTCGAGGAAGAGAAACGCCGCCGCGCGGAAATGGGTTTCGACGACATGTTGCTGCGCCTTGATGCGGCCTTGCAGTCTGATGGCGGCGAACGCCTGGCAACCCTGATTCGTGAACAGTTTCCGGTCGCCCTGATCGATGAGTTCCAGGACACCGACCCGGTGCAGTACCGGATCTTTGAGAGCATCTACCGGATTGAAGAGAACAGCCCCGAGTGCGGTCTGTTCCTGATCGGCGACCCGAAACAGGCGATCTACGCTTTTCGCGGCGCCGACATCCATACCTACCTGCGCGCCCGGCAGGCCACCACTGGCCGCCTGCACACCCTGGGCACCAACTTCCGCTCAAGCCATGGCATGGTCAACGCGGTGAACCATGTGTTCGAGCGCGCCGAAGCCCGGGCGTCAGGCCGCGGCGCTTTCCTCTTTCGGCAGAAGAATGGCGACAACCCGGTTCCGTTCACGCCGGTTGCCTCCCAAGGTCGCAAAGAAGTCTTGCGCATCAATGACCAGGCAATCCCGGCCTTGAACATCTGGCACTTGCCGGCCGAACAACCGTTGTCCGGTGCGGTGTACCGGCAACAACTGGCGGCTGCGTGCGCCAGTGAAATCACGGCATTGCTCAATGGCGGGCAGCAGGGGCATGCGGGGTTCTCCCAGGATGGCAAAGCCTTCAGGGGCCTGTTGCCGGCGGACATCGCCATCCTGGTCCGCGACGGCAAGGAGGCGCAGGCGGTTCGTGCGCAACTGGCCGCCCGTGGCGTGCGCAGTGTTTACCTGTCGGACAAGGACTCGGTGTTCGCCGCCCAGGAGGCGCATGACGTGCTGACCTGGCTCAAGGCCTGTGCCGAGCCGGATGTCGAGCGACCGCTGCGGGCCGCGTTGGCCAGCATCACGTTGAACCTATCGCTGACGGAACTGGAGCGGCTGAATCAGGACGAGTTGGCCTGGGAAGCCCGGGTCATGCAGTTCCGTGGTTATCGCGAAGTCTGGCGCAAGCAGGGCGTACTGCCGATGCTGCGACGCTTGCTGCACGACTTCCGTTTGCCCCAGGCGCTGATCGCCCGCAGTGACGGCGAGCGCGTGTTGACCAACCTTCTGCACCTTTTCGAACTGCTGCAACAAGCCGCCGCCGAACTCGATGGCGAGCAAGCCCTGATCCGGCATTTGTCCGAGCATCTGGCGTTGTCCGGGCAGGCTGGCGAAGAGCAGATCCTGCGTCTGGAAAGTGATGAGCAATTGGTCAAGGTCGTGACCATTCACAAATCCAAGGGCCTTGAGTACCCCTTGGTGTTCCTGCCGTTCATTTGCTCGGCGAAACCGGTGGATGGCAGCCGCCTGCCGTTGCACTACCACGATGAATCCGGCAATGCCCAGGTCACGTTGGAACCGACGGCAGAATTGATTGCCCTGGCTGACGATGAGCGTCTGGCCGAGGATCTGCGCTTGCTCTATGTCGCCCTGACCCGGGCGCAACACGCCTGCTGGCTGGGGGTGGCCGACCTCAAGCGCGGCAACAACAATGGCTCGGTGCTGCATCTGTCGGCATTGGGTTATCTGCTGGGCGGCGGTGCGCCGTTGGCCGAGTCCCCGGCGTTGCAGCTTTGGTTGCGGGATCTGCAACAGGACTGCCCGGCGCTGGCGTATGCCGAGATGCCTGAAGCGACAACGGTGCATTACCAGCCACCGCAAAATGACGCGGCGCTGCTGGTTCCGCTGGTTCCGAAACGTAAGGCCAGTGAAAACTGGTGGATCGCTTCCTACAGCGCGTTGCGCATTGGCGACACCCTGAGTGTCGGCACCGACGAGGCGCCGGAGAGCCCGCAGGCGCAAAAACTGTTCGATGACGAACGCCTCGACCCGCAGGCCCCCAGGGAAGTGGTGGCCGGTGGCGGCGATATCCATCGCTTCCCGCGCGGCCCGAACCCCGGCACCTTCCTCCATGGCTTGCTCGAATGGGCGGGAGGCGAGAGTTTTGATGCGGCACCGCAAGAGGTGATCGACGCCATTGCCCGTCGCTGCAACCGTCGAGGCTGGGAGGGCTGGATCAGCACCTTGAGTGACTGGCTGCAGCATCTGCTCAAGTCGCCGTTGCAACTGGGCGACGGCCAGGCACCGGTGATATTCGGCCAGTTGACGCAGTATCAGGTCGAGATGGAGTTCTGGTTCGCCAGCCATAAGGTCGATGTGCTCAAGCTCGATGCGCTGGTGTGCCAATACACCCATAACGGCGTGGCCCGGGTCGCCGCGGAACCGGTGTTGCTCAACGGCATGTTCAAGGGCTTTATCGACCTGACGTTCGAACATGACGGCCGCTATTACGTGGCCGACTACAAATCCAACTGGCTCGGCGTCGATGATGCGGCCTACACCGCGCAGGCAATGGAACAGTCGATTCTCGACAACCGTTATGACCTGCAATACGTGTTGTACCTGTTGGCCCTGCACCGCCAGCTCAAGGCGCGGCTCGCCGATTACGACTACGACCGGCATGTCGGCGGTGCGTTGTACCTGTTTTTGCGCGGTACGCGTGCGGCCAGCCAGGGTGTGTTTTTCGCCCGGCCGCCAAGAGAGCTGATCGAACGTCTGGACAGGCTGTTCCAGGGCAAGCCAGAGCCCAAGGCCGAGCCCGCCTGGGAACAGGGAGTACTGATATGAGTCGCACATTCGCCGATTTGTTGCCCACATCGCTGGCAGCCGAAAGCCTGGCCGATCTGGCACCGCTGAGTCGTGCCGACGACTTGCTGTTGTTGCTCACTCGTTGGGTCGAGCGTGGCTGGTTGCGCGCGCTGGACAAAGCCTTTGTGGCGTTTCTGCATGAACTGGCCCCTGAAGATGATCCACTGGTGTTGCTGGCAGCCGCGCTGACCAGCCACCAGTTGGGCCACGGGCATGTCTGCCTCGACCTGTTCGAAACGCTGAAAGAGCCGGACTTCGCCCTGTCGTTACCACCCGAAGGTGACGTGCAAAGCGGCGCGATGCTGTTGCCCTCGCAATTGCTGGGATCGCTGGACGGTGCTCATTGGTGCAAGGTGCTGGCCGCCAGCAACCTGGTCGCGCTGGCCGCTGACAGTCGTGACAACGTGCGCGACCGGCCTTTGGTGTTATCGGGCAAACGCTTGTACCTGCGCCGCTATTGGGCCTACGAGCGGCGGATCGACCTTTCGTTGCGTGAGCGTTTGACGGAACACGAATCTACGCCGAGCGACTTGCTCCAGCGCCTCACCGGTTTGTTTGGTCCTGCCCGGCCGGGTGAGGTGATCGACTGGCAGAAGCTGGCTTGCGCCCTGGCGACCCGCAGTGCTTTCAGCATTGTCACGGGGGGACCGGGAACCGGCAAGACCACCACCGTCGTGCGCTTGCTGGCATTGCTCCAGGCGCCGGCGGTCGAGGCCGGCATGCCCCTGCGCATTCGCCTCGCTGCACCGACCGGCAAGGCCGCGGCGCGTCTGACAGAATCCATCAGCCAGCAAGTCCGGACCTTGAAGGTCACGGAGGACGTTCGGGAAAAGATCCCCTCCGACGTCACCACCGTTCACCGCCTGCTCGGCAGCCGGCCCGGGACTCGTCATTTCCGCCATCACGCGGGCAATCGCCTGCCGCTGGATGTGTTGGTGGTGGATGAGGCCTCGATGATCGACCTGGAAATGATGGCCAATCTGCTCGACGCCTTGCCGGCCCATGCGCGCCTCGTGCTGTTGGGTGACAAGGATCAATTGGCTTCGGTAGAGGCCGGTGCGGTATTGGGGGATCTTTGTCGCGACGCGGAGGCTGGCTGGTACAGCCCGCAGACGCGCCAGTGGCTGGAAACCGTCAGTGGCGAAAGCCTGCAGGCCAGTGGCTTGCAGGAGGACGTGCAGGGCACTCATCCATTGGCCCAACAGGTCGTGATGTTGCGCCATTCCCGGCGATTCGGTGAAGGCAGCGGCATTGGCCAACTGGCTCGCTGGGTCAACCAGCAGCAACCCGAAGAAGCCCGCAAGTTGTTGTCGGCGCGAAGCCATGACGATGTGTATTGCCTGGCCCTCAAGGGAGAGCAGGATCGGGCCCTGGAGCGCTTGCTTCTAGACGGCCATGGTGAGGGGCCGCAGGGTTATCGACATTACCTGAGCGTGCTGCGCAATCAGCGGCCGTCACTGGACAGTCCGCTGGAAGACTCGTGCTGGATTGATTGGGCTCGACAAGTGTTGCAGGCCTTCGACGCATTCCAGTTGTTATGTGCCGTGCGCAAGGGGCCGTGGGGTATCGAGGGCTTGAACCAGCGGGTGACGGACGCATTGCTCAGGGCGCGCCTGATCGACAGCGACCAGCAGTGGTACGAAGGTCGCCCTGTCCTGATGACCCGCAACGATTACGGGCTGGGTTTGATGAACGGCGATATCGGCATTGCCCTCAAGCTCCCTGAACAGGAAGGCCACGGAAAACAGGTTTTGCGCGTGGCATTCCCACGCAATGATGGCCAGGGCGGTGTGCGATTTGTCCTGCCCAGCCGTCTGAATGATGTCGAAACCGTGTACGCCATGACCGTGCATAAATCCCAGGGCTCGGAGTTCGCACATACCGCGTTGATTCTTCCCGATGCCTTGAATCCGGTACTCACCAAGGAGCTGATCTACACCGGCATTACCCGGGCCAAGGACTGGTTCACCTTGATCGAGTCCCGTGCGGGCGTGTTTGAAGAGGCGGTGAAACGCCGGGTCAAACGCTTGAGCGGGCTGATGCTGGAGCTCAAGGGCGGCAGCGAGCCGACAGTCTGAAAGGTCAGTAACAGGCTGTAGGAAAATGTCCGAGGCTGCGTAGTACGTGGCCTCGCTGGCATTTCGTTGCTGTGCTATCGTTGCGGCATCATTTCGCTACGGTCGAAGAGTATCCCTGCATGAAGGTGGCTGTCAGGACGACAGAGCGCGTCGTTGGCTGTAGAAAAGCGCTGCTTGCCATTCTTCTTTGTCTGCTGGCCAGCGTCGTTTTCGCTCAATCGCAAGCCCCGGTGGGCAAGGCGGACCAACGCGCCAAAGCGGTTACCCAGGTGATCCTCGGAATCCTCAGCTATGCCCGCTGGCCCGTCGAGCCTTTACTGCTGCGCCTGTGCCTGGTCGGCCCTACCGAATACACCGACGATCTGGTCAAGGGCACGACCCAGGCGACGGGGCGACCTGTCACGGTGCAACGCTTGTTGGCCGACAACCCTTCAATTGTCAGTGACTGTGATGCGGTTTATATCGGCAAGCTGACTGGCGTAGAACGCAGCCGATTGTTCGCCGCGTTGATCGGGCATCCGGTGTTGAGCATCAGTGAGAACGACGAGCAATGCACCGTCGGCAGCCTGTTTTGCTTGCGGGTGAGCGACGAGCAGGTGTCGTTCGAGGTCAATCTCGACTCTGTCGCCCGCAGCGGCGTACGCATTCATCCGAGCGTGTTGCAACTATCCCGCCGCAAGCCGGCGGCGCCATGAAGTTAATGAGACCGGGCAGCCGCCCGACTTTGCATTCGGTCATCGGTCGCGGCAACCTCCTCGTTGCGCTGGTGGGCGTTGTCATGGCCAGTGTTTCACTGACGTTGCTTGGCGTGCTGGCCTTGCGCGTATACGCCGATCACAACCTGCACCTGATCGCGCGCTCGATCAGCTACACCGTGGAAGCCGCGGTGGTGTTCAACGACAAACCCGCCGCCACCGAAGCGCTGGCGTTGATTGCCTCCACCGAGGAAGTGGCCGACGCCGAGGTGTTCGATCAACAGGGCCAGTTGCTGGCCCGCTGGCAACGACCGGAAACCGGTTGGGTGTCCGATCTCGAATTGCACATCGCCAAAGCGTTTCTGGAAGAACCTATGAGCATGCCGATCACCCACCAAGGGCGGGAAGTCGGCAGCATCAGGCTCACCGGTCATGGCGCCAGCCTGATGCGGTTTTTGCTCAGCGGTCTGATGGGCATCGTAGTGTGCACGGCCATCAGTGCCTGGGTTGCACTCTTCTTGGCGCGCCGACAACTGCGCGGGATCACCAAGCCGCTGCGCAACCTGGCCGCTGTTGCCCACGCCGCGCGCAGTGAACGGGCCTTCGACAAGCGCGTGCCGCCTGCCGACATTGTTGAACTCGATGATTTCGGCAACGACTTCAATGCCCTGCTCGATGAACTCGAGGCCTGGCAGTCGCACCTGCAAAGCGAAAACGAATCCCTGGCTCACCAGGCCAGCCACGACAGCCTCACCGGATTGCCCAATCGGGCGTTTTTCGAAGGTCGCCTGATGCGCGCGTTGCGCAGCGCCAACAAGCTCGGCGAGCGAGTGGCGGTGCTGTTTCTCGACAGCGATCGCTTCAAGGAGATCAACGACAGTTTCGGCCATGCGGCGGGTGATGCGGTGTTGGTGGCCGTGGCCAACCGGGTTCGGGCGCAACTGCGGGAAGGGGACCTGGTGGCGCGCTTGGGTGGCGATGAGTTTGCCGTGCTGCTGACGCCGCTGCACAAGACCGAAGACGCCGAACGGATTGCCGACAAGATTCTGGCCAGCATGGACATGCCGATTCCATTGCCGGGCAGCACCCAGGTATTGACCTCTCTCAGTATCGGCGTCGCGGTGTACCCGGATCATGGCGCAACGCCGGGTGCCCTGCTCAACGCCGCCGATGGCGCGATGTACCAGGCCAAGCGCCTCTCCCGAGGCGCACAGTACACGGCAGGGTCGGAGCACCCCGCCGCCGATGTTCAAAACAGGAGCTGATTTCCGTGTTCACATTCAACCCGCGTTCCCTGCGTTTTTTCACCCTGACACTGCTCGTGGCCTTATTGAGCCTGACCGGTTGCCAGACCACCCCCAAAGGCCTGACCCCGGCGCAAATCGCCGTGCTGAAACAGCAGGGGTTCGAGCTGACAGACGATGGCTGGGCTTTCGGCTTGTCCGGCAAGGTCCTGTTTGGCAGTGACGACGACAGCCTGAACAAGCAGAGCACCGACATTGTCGAGCGCATCGGCAAGGCGCTGCTGGGGGTAGGTATCGAGCGGGTACGGGTCGATGGTCACACAGACGCCTCGGGCAAAGAGGCCTACAACGAGCAACTGTCCGTGCGCCGGGCGAAAAGCGTGGCCAAGGTGCTCAACACCGTCGGCATGAAACAGGAAAACATCCAGCTGCGTGGCTTGGGCAGCAGCGTGCCGGTGGCCACCAACAACACCTCCAGTGGCCGCACCGAAAATCGCCGGGTGGCGATTGTGGTCAGCTCCGACTAATCGGCAAACAGCATCTCCCGGCTTTCTCCCATCAGCAGGCCCTGATTCTGCTCGGTGACCTGGCGGATGTAATCCCACAACAGGGTGATCCGCTTGAGCTTCCTGAGATCCTCGCGGCAGTACATCCAGAACTGTCGGGTGATATTGATTTCCTGCGGCAACACCGGCAGCAGGCGCGGGTCCTGGGTGGCGAGGAAGCACGGCAGGATCGCCAGTGAGCGTCCTTGCTGCGCGGCCACGAACTGCGCGATCACGCTGGTGCTGCGCAGGTTGGCGCTGGCGCCGGGCAGTACGTTGGCCAGGTACAGCAGCTCCGAGCTGAACGCCAGGTCGTCGACGTAACTGATAAACGAATGTTTGGCCAAGTCTGCCGGGCGGCGGATAGGCGGGTGGTTGTCCAGATAATCCTGGGTCGCGTACAGCTGCAATCGGTAGTCGCACAGTTTGCAGCAGACGTACGGGCCATGCTCCGGACGCTCCAGGGCGATGACGATGTCGGCTTCGCGCTTGGACAGGCTGATGAAGTGCGGCAGCGGCAGGATATCCACAGAAATGGCCGGATAGGTGTCGACGAAGTGGCTCAGCTGCGGCGTGATGAAAAAACTGCCGAAGCCTTCGGTGCAGCCCATGCGCACATGACCGGACAGCGCCACGCCGGACCCGGAAACCTGCTCGCACGCCATGTGCAAGGTGCTTTCGATTGACTCGGCATACCCCATCAACCGCTGGCCTTCGGCGGTCAGGACAAAGCCGTTGGTCCGGGATTTTTCGAACAGCAAAGTGCCCAGCGCCGTTTCCAGGGAGCTGATGCGCCGCGACACCGTGGTGTAGTCCACCGCCAGGCGCTTGGCCGCGGTGCTGGCCTTGCGGGTGCGGGCGACTTCAAGGAAAAACTTGAGGTCATCCCAGTTCAGCGAACCGAGGGAGGTGATGTTTTTTTGCATGTTGGACCGGTTTTAATGTGCGTTCTTATTAGAAGTTTGCACATCTATACTCCAAAAACAGTCCGTTAACCAATTCGCGGCACACGCCTCATCTCAAGGCGACTTTCTCGCCTTGGCTCCCAAGATAAAAACAAAGATCTGGAGACCCACATGAACGCATCGCTCACGCCCAACGAAACCACCGTGCAAAAGGTCAAACTGTTGATCGACGGCCAGTGGGTCGAATCCAAGACCACCGAATGGCACGACATCATCAACCCGGCGACCCAGCAGGTGCTGGCCAAGGTGCCGTTTGCCACCGCCGAAGAAGTCGATGCGGCCATCAGCGCCGCCCATCGCGCCTTCCAGACCTGGAAGCTGACCCCGATCGGCGCCCGCATGCGCATCATGCTCAAGCTCCAGGCGCTGATTCGCGAACACTCCAAGCGCATCGCCGCTGTCCTCAGCGCCGAGCAGGGCAAGACCATTGCCGACGCCGAAGGCGATATTTTCCGTGGCCTGGAAGTGGTCGAACACGCTTGCTCCATCGGCAGCCTGCAAATGGGCGAGTTCGCTGAGAACGTCGCCGGTGGCGTCGACACCTACACCCTGCGCCAGCCAATCGGCGTGTGCGCCGGCATTACCCCGTTCAACTTCCCGGCGATGATTCCGCTGTGGATGTTCCCGATGGCCATCGCCTGCGGCAACACCTTCGTGCTCAAGCCGTCCGAACAGGACCCTATGTCGACCATGCTGCTGGTGGAGCTGGCGATCGAGGCGGGCATTCCGGCCGGCGTGCTCAACGTCGTGCATGGCGGCAAGGACGTGGTGGACGGGCTCTGCACCCACAAGGACATCAAGGCGGTTTCCTTCGTCGGTTCAACCGCCGTCGGTACTCATGTCTATGACCTGGCGGGTAAACACGGCAAGCGTGTGCAATCGATGATGGGCGCCAAGAACCACGCGGTGGTGCTGCCGGATGCCAATCGCGAACAAGCGCTGAATGCGCTGGTGGGTGCCGGTTTCGGTGCTGCCGGTCAACGCTGTATGGCCACCTCGGTGGTGGTGCTGGTGGGCGCGGCCAAGCAGTGGCTGCCTGATCTCAAGGCGCTGGCGCAGAAGCTCAAGGTCAATGCCGGCAGCGAGCCGGGCACCGATGTCGGCCCGGTGATCTCGAAAAAGGCCAAGGCGCGGATTCTCGACCTGATCGAGAGCGGCATCAAGGAAGGCGCGAAACTGGAGCTGGACGGTCGCGAGATCTCGGTCCCGGGTTACGAGAAGGGCAACTTTGTCGGCCCGACCCTGTTCTCCGGCGTGACCACCGACATGCAGATCTACACCCAGGAAATCTTCGGCCCGGTGCTGGTGGTACTGGAGGTTAATACGCTTGATGAGGCCATCGCTCTGGTCAACGCCAACCCGTTCGGCAACGGCACGGGCCTGTTCACCCAGAGCGGCGCTGCGGCGCGCAAGTTCCAGAACGAAATCGACGTCGGCCAGGTCGGCATCAACATCCCGATTCCGGTGCCGGTCCCGTTCTTCAGCTTCACCGGTTCGCGCGGTTCCAAGCTCGGCGACCTCGGCCCATACGGCAAGCAAGTGGTGCAGTTCTACACTCAGACCAAGACCGTCACCAGTCGCTGGTTCGATGACGACAGCGTCAACGACGGTGTGAACACCACCATCAACCTGCGATAAGGAGCCGGACATGAAAATCGCTTTTATCGGTCTGGGCAATATGGGCGCGCCGATGGCGCGCAACCTGATCAAGGCCGGCCATGCTCTGCGCCTGGTGGACCTGAACAAAGCTGTGCTGGCGGAACTGGAACAGCTGGGCGGCAGTATCAGCCCAACGGCCCGCGAAGCTTCAGAAGGCGCCGAGCTGGTCATCACCATGCTGCCTGCCGCGGTGCATGTACGCAGTGTGTGGCTGGGTGAAGACGGCGTGCTCGCCGGTATCGGCAAAGGTGTGCCGGCCGTGGATTGCAGCACCATCGATCCGCAGACCGCGCGGGACGTAGCCACCGCCGCTGCCAAACAGGGTGTGGCCATGGCCGATGCACCGGTCTCTGGCGGCACCGGTGGTGCAGCCGCCGGGACGCTGACCTTCATGGTCGGCGCCACGCCTGAATTGTTCGCCACCCTGCAACCGGTACTGGCGCAAATGGGCCGCAACATCGTCCATTGTGGTGAGGTCGGCACCGGGCAAATCGCTAAAATCTGCAACAACCTGCTGCTGGGTATCTCTATGGTCGGCGTCAGCGAAGCCATGGCGCTTGGCGATGCATTGGGCATCGACACCAAGGTGCTGGCGGGCATCATCAACAGTTCCACGGGGCGTTGCTGGAGTTCGGAGATGTACAACCCGTGGCCGGGCATCGTTGAAACGGCGCCGGCGTCGCGCGGTTACACCGGTGGTTTCGGTGCTGAACTGATGCTCAAGGATCTGGGGCTGGCCACTGAAGCGGCGCGTCAGGCGCACCAGCCGGTGGTACTCGGCGCGGTGGCCCAGCAGTTGTATCAGGCGATGAGTTTGCGTGGGGAGGGTGGGCAGGACTTCTCGGCGATCATCAACGGCTATCGCAAGCCGCAATAACGGTTGGTGACAAGCGGATTTTGTGGCGAGGGAGCTTGCTCCCGCTGGTTCGCGCAGCGGACCCAAATGCGGAGAATGTGGAGTCTCAGACAAACCGAGTTTGTTGACTTTGCGACTGCTTCGCAGCCGAGCGGGAGCAAGCTCCCTCGCCACAGGGTTGGAACGACTGGGTCTGAAAGCATATTTACCGGGAGATCACGTCGGGTGATCCCCCGGTTTTTTTGTATCAGGCAAACACGAAGTATTTGCGCACGGTTTCCACCACTTCCCAGGTGCCTTTCATCCCCGGCTCAACGACGAAAATGTCGCCGGCGCGCAGGTGGATCGGCGCCATGCCTTCCGGGGTGATGATGCAGTAGCCTTCCTGGAAGTGGCAGTACTCCCACTTCACGTATTCCACGTACCACTTGCCCGGCGTGCAGATCCAGGTGCCCATGATCTTGCTGCCGTCTTCGCTGGTGTAGGCATTGAGGTTGACGGTGTGCGGGTCGCCTTCGAGTTTTTCCCATTTACAGGCGTCGAGCACGGGCAGCGGGTGAGTGTCGCGAAGAACGGTAATCGGTGCGGTCATGATGACTCCGGGCAGTGGGCTCAAGAACTGAAGTCGCACCCTATAGCGCCTGTCCAGCGATCAGTTGTCTGTGGTCGACACTGAGGTGTCCAGAAACGCGCTCCCTGCTCAATCTTCTGGCTAGGCCAACGCTTGCAGCAACGCCTTGGCGTAGCCGGGCAGCGCGGCGAAATCGCGGGCGCAGATCAAGAGCCTGCGCTGTGCCCAGGGCTCTTGCAGGCAGAGGCTCTTGAAAGACGGTTCGTTGGACCACCGATCGACCGCCGCCAAGGGCACAATCGCCAGTCCCGCCCCTCGGGCGACCATGCGCATCACGCCATCGAAGCCATCGGCACGGATGCGGATCTGCATGCGCAGGCCGGCGTGCAGTGCCTGCTCTTCCAGGTACACCGCCAAGGCGCTGTTGGCATTCAGGCTGACGTAGTCGTGATGCAGCGTGTCGGTGAAGCTCACTGAGGTCGCCTGTGCCAAGGGATGTTCCCGGGGCATGATCAGCACCAGCGGATCATCGCGGAACGCTCGTGTTTGCAGGTCATCGGTGTCCACCGCGTCGGAAACGATGCCGAGGTCCGCCGCCCCCTGGCGCAAGGCGTGGGTGATGCGGGTGCTGGGCAGTTCCTGCAAGTCGATGTCGAGGTTGGGGTGGCTATGCAGGAAATCCGCGAGCAATTCTGGCAGGTACTCGGTGATTGCCGTGGTGTTGCACAGCAGCCGCACCTGGCCTTTGACGCCCTGGGCGTATTCGGCCAGTTCCTGTTGCAGGCGTTCGGCCTGTTGCAGCAGGATCCGGGCGTGTCGGGCCAGGGCATTGCCGGCCGGTGTCGGGCTGACCCCGCGACGATTGCGCTGAAGAAACTCGACGCCCAGCGACGCCTCCATGGCGCGAATTCGCGCACTGGCCGCTGCCAGGGACAAATGACTGCGTGCGGCGCCGGCGGTGATGTTGCCGGTGTCGAGGATGTTCAGGTACAGGCGCAGGTCGGTCAGGTCGAAGTGCATTACAACAATCCCAAGTTGTGTGTTGTCTGGGAGGACGCCATCGCGATTATTCAGCCTCTTGTGTGGAGAGAGGCTGCCTCAGTATATGGCAGATTTTCAATCGACCCCCGCGGGCTCACCATGGCCCCATGAATACACTCTCGGCGTTTTATCAGAATCTCGGGTTAGCCCTTTCGCTACTGGTTATCGGCACCTTTGTGCTGGCCGGCATGATCAAGGGCGTGATCGGTCTCGGCCTGCCGACCGTTGCCATGGGGTTGCTCGGTCTGGCTATGGCGCCGACGCAGGCTGCGGCGCTGTTGATCATTCCGGCGACCCTGACCAACGTCTGGCAACTGGCATTCGGCGGGCATCTGTCGGGGCTGGTCAAACGGTTGTGGCCGATGCTGCTGTCGATTTTCATCGGCACCGGGGCAGGCACACTGTGGATCGGCATGAGCGGTGGCCATTGGGTGGTGCGGGGGTTGGGGGCTGCATTGTTGCTGTATGCGCTGAGCGGGTTGTTCCTGCCGACTGTGCACGTGGGGCGGCGCAATGAACGCTGGCTCGGTCCATTGTGTGGCGTGCTGACCGGCGTCATCACTTCGGCCACCGGCGTGTTCGTGATTCCGGCGGTGCCCTATCTGCAAGCGCTGGGTTTGAGCAAGGACGAGCTGGTGCAGGCGCTGGGCCTGTCGTTCACCGTCTCGACCCTCGCGCTGGCCGGTGGCTTGCTATGGCGTGGCGCGCTTGGTGGGGGCGAGTTGAGCGCATCGCTGTTGGCGCTGATTCCGGCCATGCTCGGCATGTGGCTGGGACAATCGCTGCGCCAGCGGATCAGCACCCTGTGGTTCAAGCGCGTGTTCTTCGTTGGCCTGGGTGTGCTCGGCGGCCATTTGCTGATCAGCGGTTAGCGGACGACGGGCTGATCATCTCGATGGCACGGATCTCGAAGTCCCGTTCCAGGTATTCATCACGCTGCGCGAGGAACTGCTTCATGTGCGGCAGATTCGAGTGCACGTCGAGGTGGGCCCGGGATTGCCAGATCTCGTAGAAGATGAACAGGGTCGGGTCCTGTTGGTCGCGCAACATGTGGTATTCGATGCAACCGGGTTCGGCTCGGCTCGCTTGCACGTAGCCGCTGAAAAAGGCTTCGAAGGCGTCGGATTTTTCCGGGCGGGTCTTGGCGTGCAGGATGAAGCCCTGGATTTCACTCATCTACATCTCTCCTCAAATCAGAATTGGCGCCAGTCTAAGGCAACAATCACCTGTTGATTCGTGCTTGTAGGTCAAATGAATTTTGCCAAATCGACGCTTACTCCGCGCGAGGTCGATCGGTACTCTGCCGCCATCCGATTCCCGACCTTCCCGAGACCTCTCATGAAAAAAGTCCTGTTGCTCAATGGCGGCAAAAAATTTGCGCACTCCGACGGCCGCTACAACGCCACCCTGCATGAAGCCGCGTTGAGCGTGCTGGATCGCGGTGGTATGGATGTCAAAACCACCTTCATCGACGAGGGCTACGACGTCGCCGAAGAAGTGGCCAAGTTCCTCTGGGCCGACGTGATCATCTACCAGATGCCCGGTTGGTGGATGGGCGCACCGTGGACCGTGAAAAAGTACATCGATGAAGTCTTCACCGAGGGCCATGGCAGCCTCTATGCCAGCGACGGTCGCACCCGTTCGGACGCATCGCAGAAGTACGGCAGCGGCGGTCTGATTCACGGCAAGCAGTACATGCTGTCGCTGACCTGGAACGCCCCGCAGCAAGCCTTCGACGACCCAAGCGATTTCTTCGAGGCCAAAGGCGTGGACGCGGTGTACTTCCCGTTCCACAAGGCCAACGAGTTCCTGGGCATGACCGGTTTGCCGACGTTCCTCTGCGTGGACGTGATGAAGCGCCCGAACATCGAAGGCGACGTGGCGCGCTATGAGCAGCATTTGGCTGAGGTGTTTGGTCTCAAGGCGTAACTGTCAGCTACTATCGAAAGCCTGAGTCTGTGTTCGGGCTTTTGTGGCGAGGGAGCTTGCTCCCGCTGGTGCGCGAAGCGGACCCAAAACCAGCCTGCTCGGTGGTTCAAGTTGTCTGCGTCAAACCATTTACGACGGCTTCGCCGGCGAGCGGGAGCAAGCTCCCTCGCCACAAGGGTTCTTCTCAGCTTGGAAGAACCGGCGCAGGACTATCGATAAGGGACACACGTGAAAGCCAGATCCGATGAATTGCAGGTTTTCGTCTGCGTGATTGAATGCGGGTCGATTTCCGCGGCGGCCGAGCAGGTCGGGCAAACGCCTTCGGCGGTCAGCCGTACGCTCTCGCGGCTGGAGGCCAAGCTCGACACCACCTTGATCAATCGCACCACGCGGCGCATGGACCTGACCGAAGAGGGCAAGTACTTCTTCGAGCACGCCAAGCGCATTCTCGATCAGATGGACGAGCTCGAAGAGCGCCTGTCCTCGCGCCAGCAAACGCCGTCCGGGCGGCTGCGGATCAATGCGGCGTCACCGTTCATGCTGCACGCCATCGTGCCCTACATCGAAGAGTTCCGCAGGCTCTACCCGGACATCCAGCTCGAACTCAACAGCAACGATTTGATCATCGACCTGCTGGAGCAGAGCACTGACATTGCCATCCGCATCGGCACTCTGACCGACTCGACGCTGCATGCCCGCTCCCTGGGTTGCAGCCCGCTGCACATCGTCGCCAGCCCGGCCTACCTGGAAAAGCACGGCACACCGCAAGCCGTGGCTGACCTGGCCCACCATACCCTGCTGGGGTTCACCCAGAACGAAGGCCTCAACCAATGGCCACTGCGCTACGTGCATGGCGATCGCTGGCCGATCCAGGCATCGATCAGCGCCTCCAGCGGCGAAACCATCCGCCATCTCGCACTGGACGGCCAGGGCATCGCCAGCCTGTCGCATTTCATGACCATCGAAGACATTCGTGCCGGACGCTTGAAAGTGTTGCTGGCCGAGTTCAACAGCGGTTATCGCCAGCCGATCAACGCGGTGTACTACCGCAACTCGCAACTGGCCCTGCGGATTCAATGCTTCCTGGACTTTATCCAGGGCAAGCTGGCCGATTATGCGAGCGCAGATTTCAAGGGCTGATTCGTGATTCCTGCGCAAAAGTGAATTGGGTCAGAGGGCATTTTTCGGCAGTGATCGCTCCTTGATACTCCTTGCATCACTTATCCACGCAGGGAGTTGCTCCATGAACGTATTCGTTACCGGTGCCGCCGGTTTTATCGGCGGTTCCATCGCCACGGGCCTGGTCCAGGCCGGCCACAACGTCACTGGTCTGGTGCGCAGCGCCGAACAAGCCGATGAACTGCGTGCACTGGGCATCACCCCGGTAATCGGTACGCTGGACGACTGCGCCCTGTTGGCCGATCAGGCGCTTGCTGCGGACGCTGTGATCAACGCCGCCAGCAGCGATCATCGTGGCGCGGTGGAAGCCTTGCTCGATGCCTTGCGCGGTGCTGGCAAAGTGTTCCTGCACACCAGCGGTTCGAGCATCGTCGGTGATGCCCCGGGCGGTAAATCCAGTGATGTCATCTACTTCGAAGACAACCTGCCGAAACCGACAGTCGACAAGGCGGCGCGCGTGGCCATCGACAACCTGATCCTGGCGGCGGCCATGGACGGGGTGAACTCGGCAGTGATCTGTAACACGCTGATCTACGGCCACAGCCTGGGCGTCCATCGTGACAGCGTGCAGCTACCGCGCCTGCTCAAACAGGCGCGCAAAAGCGGTGTGGTGCGCCATGTCGGCCCGGGCCAGAACATCTGGTCCAATGTGCACATCGAGGACGTGGTGGCGCTGTATCTGCTGGCGCTGACTGAAAACGTACCGGGCACCTTCTACTTCGTCGAAAGCGGTGAAGCGTCGTTCATCGACATGACCACGGCCATGGCCCAGGCGCTGAACCTGGGCGAGCCGCAGGACTGGGCGCTCAAGGATGCGGAAACCGAGTGGGGCTATGAAATGGCCAACTATGGTTTGGGCTCCAACAGTCGGGTGCGCGGCAAGCATGCGCGGGAATTGCTGGGTTGGGTGCCGAAGCGCACGTCGGTAGTGGAGTGGATTCACGACGAGATGGTTTGAGTTCGCGATAGACCGCGTCATCGTTCATCGCGGGCAGGCTCACTCCTACATTTGATTGCATTCCTTCTGATGGAACGCGGTTAAATGTAGGAGTGAGCCTGCTCGCGATTGCGTTTCCACTGGCCCATCTGCTGGCCGCGCTGCCCCCGATTCCGTAACATCCGCACACTCTTTTTCGTCTCTCCCTGTGTGCGATCCCCCATGAAAGCAAAACGTCTACGCGCCGATGTCCTGGCCGGGCTTACCACGTCCTTCGCCCTGTTGCCCGAGTGCATCGCTTTCGCGCTGGTGGCTCATCTCAATCCGCTGATGGGGCTCTATGGCGCGTTCATCATCTGCACCCTGACCGCGCTGTTCGGCGGACGACCGGGCATGGTGTCCGGTGCGGCCGGCTCGATGGCCGTGGTGATCGTCGCGCTGGTGGTGCAACACGGCGTGCAGTATCTACTGGCCACGGTGTTGATGGGCGGGTTGATCATGATGGCGTTCGGGCTGCTCAAGCTCGGCAAACTGGTGCGCATGGTCCCGCACCCGGTGATGCTCGGCTTCGTCAACGGCCTGGCGATCATCATTGCCCTGGCGCAACTGGAACACTTCAAGAGCGGTGAAGCCTGGTTGAGCGGTACGCCGCTGTACATGATGATCGGGCTGGTTGCGGTAACCATGACGGTTGTCTACGTGCTGCCGCGCCTGACCCGCACGGTGCCGCCGGCGCTGGTGGCGATTCTCGGCGTGGGCCTGGCGGTGTATTCGCTGGGCCTGCCGACCCGCACCCTGGGCGACATGGCGCACATCGCCGGTGGCTTGCCGACGCTGGCGCTGCCGGACATTGCGTGGAACCTGGACACCCTGCGCATCATCGCGCCCTATGCGATCCTGATGGCTATGGTCGGCTTGCTGGAAACCCTGCTGACCCTGAATCTCACCGATGAAATCACCGAGAGCCGTGGCTATCCGGATCGCGAGTGCGTGGCGCTGGGGGCGGCGAACATCGTGTCCGGTGCGTTCGGCGGCATGGGCGGTTGCGCGATGATCGGCCAGACCGTGATCAACCTCAGTTCCGGCGGGCGCGGGCGTTTGTCCGGGGTGGTGGCCGGGGTGTCGATCCTGTTGTTCATCCTGTTTCTGTCGCCGCTGATCGAGCGCATTCCACTGGCCGCGCTGGTGGGGGTGATGTTCGTGGTGTCGCAACAGACCTTCGCCTGGGCCTCGTTGCGGGTGCTGAACAAGGTGCCGTTGAACGACGTGCTGGTGATCATCGCGGTGACCGTGATTACCGTGCTCACCGACCTGGCAATGGCAGTGCTCTGCGGCATCATCATTGCGGCGCTCAATTTCGCCTGGCAGCAGGCTCGGCAGTTGTACGCCGACAGTCATCTGGAGACTGACGGCAGCAAGCTGTACCGGGTGCATGGCACGCTGTTCTTCGCCTCGACCACACCCTTTCTCAATCAGTTCGATCCGGCCAATGACCCGGCGCAAGTGACACTTGATTGCCAGCACCTGAGTTTTGTCGACTACTCGGCCATCGCCGCGCTGGGCACCTTGCGCGAGCGCTACACCAAGGCTGGCAAGCACTTGCGGGTGCTGCATTTGTCCGAGCGTTGCAAGAAATTGCTCAAGCGCGCCCGGATGCAGCACGACTGAAATCAAACAGGCAGGCGCGATGAAAATCCGCCTGCCATATTTTCATTATTTGCGACAACTCATACCTCTGCACGACACCCCTTACCTCTGCACGAAAATTACTTTCACCTCGTTTGAAAATCACCTGCAGAAATGTTTTAAGAGTTTCACAAATATTTCGACGTGACCCTCTCGAGGAGTACCGCATGACCCTGTCCTTCGGCTATTGGCTGCTGGTGTATGCCGCTGTTGCCATCATCGCGCTGATCGTTCTGATCGCCCGTTACCGGCTCAACCCGTTCATTGTCATCACCCTGATTTCCATCGGCCTGGCGCTGGTGGCGGGCATGCCGCCGTCCGGTGTGGTGGGGGCGTACGAAGCGGGTGTCGGCAAGACCCTGGGGCATATCGCACTGGTGGTGGCGCTGGGCACCATGCTCGGCAAGATGATGGCCGAGTCCGGTGGCGCCGAGCAGGTGGCGCGGACCTTGATCGACCGTTTCGGCGAGAAGAACGCGCATTGGGCGATGGTGTGCATCGCGTTTCTGGTGGGGCTGCCGCTGTTCTTCGAAGTCGGTTTCGTCTTGCTGGTGCCGATTGCCTTTACCGTGGCGCGGCGCGTGGGCGTATCGATCCTGATGGTCGGCTTGCCGATGGTCGCCGGGCTTTCGGTGGTGCATGCGCTGGTGCCGCCGCACCCGGCGGCGATGCTGGCGGTGCAGGTGTATCAGGCGTCGGTGGGGCAGACCTTGATGTATGCGATCCTGATCGGCATTCCGACCGCGATCATCGCAGGTCCCCTGTACGCCAAATTCATTGTGCCGCGCATTCAGCTGCCGGCGGAAAACCCGCTGGAACGACAGTTTCTTGAGCGTGAACCGCGCGACAGCCTGCCGGGTTTCGGTATCACCATGGCGACCATCCTGTTGCCGGTGGTGCTGATGCTGATCGGCGGCTGGGCCAACCTGATTTCAACACCGGGCACAGGTTTCAACCAGTTCCTGCTGTTCATCGGCAACTCGGTGATCGCGCTGTTGCTGGCCACATTGTTGAGTTTCTGGACCCTCGGCCTGGCCCAGGGCTTCAACCGCGAATCGATCCTCAAGTTCACCAACGAATGCCTGGCGCCGACCGCGAGCATCACACTGCTGGTGGGCGCAGGTGGTGGCTTGAACCGGATTCTGGTGGACGCCGGCGTCACCGACCAGATCGTCGGCCTGGCCCACGAGTTTCATTTGTCGCCGCTGTTGATGGGCTGGCTGTTTGCCGCGTTGATGCGCATCGCCACCGGTTCTGCCACTGTGGCCATGACCACCGCTTCAGGCGTGGTAGCACCCGTTGCCATTGGTCTGGGTTATCCCCATCCGGAGCTGCTGGTGCTGGCGACTGGCGCCGGGTCGGTTATCTTTTCCCACGTTAACGACGGCGGTTTCTGGTTGATCAAGGAATACTTCAACATGACCGTTACCCAAACCTTCAAGACCTGGACCGTGCTCGAGACGTTGATCTCGGTCATTGCCTTCGGCCTTACCGTTGGCCTTTCTTACCTGATTTAGCCGGAGCCACTTGCATGGACATCCTCTACCAGATCCGCGCCCGTCAGGACTCCTTCAGCGCCGGTGAAGGACGCATCGCCCGCCTGATGCTCGACGACGTAGGATTTGCCGCCTCCGCCAGCCTCGATGAGCTGGCGCTGCGGGCGGAGGTCAGCAGCGCCACGCTGTCGCGCTTCGCCCGCACGGTCGGCTGTAAGGACCTGCGTGACCTGCGCCTGCAACTGGCCCAGGCCAGCGGCGTCGGCAGCCGGTTTCTCGACCCTGCGGGCACGCCCGAGCAGTCGGCGTTCTACGGGCAGATCGTGGGCGATATCGAGTCGACCTTGCGCCAGCACCTGGCCGCGTTCGATGAGTCGCGTTTCGCCGATGCGGTGAAACTGCTGGGCAAGGCGCGGATGATTCACGCTTTCGGCATGGGCGGCTGCTCGACCCTGTGCAGCGATGAACTGCAAGTGCGCCTAGTGCGCCTCGGCTATCCGATTGCGGTATGCCACGATGCGGTGATGATGCGCGTCACAGCCGCCAGCCTCAGCGCCGAACACGTGGTAATTGTCTGCTCGCTGACCGGGATCACCCCGGAGCTGATTGAAACGGTGGAACTGGCGCGCAACTACGGCGCAC
Source organism: Pseudomonas sp. GL-RE-26 (assembly GCF_019956275.1). Lineage (NCBI taxonomy): Bacteria > Pseudomonadati > Pseudomonadota > Gammaproteobacteria > Pseudomonadales > Pseudomonadaceae > Pseudomonas > Pseudomonas sp. GL-RE-26. The sequence continues at coordinate 59,061 of NZ_JAHBDI010000019.1, read as the reverse complement.
GCATTCTGGCCATCACCCGGGCCGATTCTCCGCTGGCGCAACTGGCCGACATCGTCCTGCCCCTGCAAAGCGCCGAAACCTCGTTCATCTACAAACCCACGGCAGCGCGCTACGGCATGCTGCTGGCCATCGACGTGCTCGCCACCGAGCTGGCCCTGGCCAATCCTGAAGACAATCAAGAACGTCTGCGGCGGATCAAACTCGCCCTCGACGAATACCGCGGCGGCGACGATCACTTGCCGCTGGGAGACTGACATGCAGTACGACACGCTGATTCGCAACGCCCTGATCATCGACGGCAGCAACAGCCCCGGTTACCCCGCCGACGTGGCCATTCTCAACGGGCGCATCGAGCGTATCGGCGACTTGCGCGATGCCCGTGCCAGCGAAGAAATCGACGCGCAGGGCCATGTGCTGGCGCCGGGTTTCATCGACGTGCACACCCATGACGACACTGTGGTGATTCGTCAGCCGCAGATGCTGCCCAAGCTCAGCCAGGGCGTGACCACGGTCATCGTCGGCAACTGCGGGATCAGCGCGTCACCAGTGAGTTTGCGCGGCGATCCGCCGGACCCGATGAACCTGTTGGGCACGGCCGCTGCGTTCGTTTATCCGACCTTCCGCGACTACCGCGCGGCGGTCGAAGCGGCGAACACCACGCTGAACGTCGCGGCATTGGTCGGCCATACGGCGTTGCGCAGCAATCATCTGTACGACCTGTTTCGCACCGCCACGGCGGATGAAATCAGCGCGATGCGCGAGCAATTGCGCGAGAGCCTGGAGGCCGGCGCCTTGGGCCTGTCCACCGGCCTTGCCTATGCCAGTGCCTTCTCGGCATCCACCGATGAAGTGATGCAACTGACCGAAGAGTTGACCGCGTTCGGAGCGGTCTACACCACCCATTTGCGCAGCGAATTCGAACCGGTGCTGGAGGCCATGGACGAGGCGTTCAAGATCGGCCGCCATGCGCAAAGCCCGGTGATCATTTCCCACCTCAAATGTGCCGGCGCCGGTAACTGGGGGCGTAGTCCGCAACTGCTGGCATCCCTCGAAGAAGCGGCGAAAACCCACCCGGTCGGTTGCGATTGTTATCCGTATGCAGCGAGTTCTTCGACGCTGGATTTGAAGCAGGTGACCGATGCCCACCGCATCACCATCACCTGGTCGACCCCGCACCCGGAAATGGGCGGCCGCGACCTGATGGACATCGCCGCTGAATGGAATGTGCCGTTGCTGGAGGCCGCTCGCCAACTGCAACCGGCCGGTGCGGTGTACTACGGAATGGATGAGGCGGATGTCCGCAGAATCCTCGCGCACCCGCTGTCGATGGTCGGCTCCGACGGCTTGCCGGAAGACCCGTTCCCGCACCCACGCTTGTGGGGCGCATTCCCTCGGGTACTCGGACATTTCAGCCGTGATGTAGGACTGTTCCCGCTGCACACCGCCGTGCACAAAATGACCGGGCTGTCGGCGGCACGTTTCGGTTTGAAGGAGCGCGGTGAGATCCGCGAAGGCCATTGGGCCGACCTGGTGTTGTTCGATCCGGCGACCATCCGGGATGTCGCCGATTTCAACGATCCGCAGCGGGCGGCACAAGGCATCGAGGGGGTATGGGTCAACGGTGTGTTGAGCTACCGCGATGGCCAGGCCAACGGGCGCAGGGAAGGGCGGTTCCTGGCCCGGGAAGGGGATTTGCGCACGGGTTTTCAGTGAGTTTCGAGGACTGCGTCACAGTGGTGGCATTTTGAGACTAAAGATTGGCATTTCCGCGCCGAATTGCTGACATCAGGCCCGGCTACACCACGGGCTTTCACCGTCTGGGAGCAACTCGATGAGCTTCGGCAAAACCACTCCGATCCTGCGTATTTTCGACGAAGCCAAGGCAGTGGAGTTCTACGTCGACTTCCTCGGTTTCAAGATCGACTGGCAACATCGATTCGAAGCGAATTTCCCGCTGTACCTGCAAATCTCCCGTGGCGAATGCGTGCTGCACCTGTCCGAACACCATGGCGACAGCACACCGGGTTCTGCCCTGCGGATCGAGACGGATGAGCTAGAGAAGTTTCAGCAGCAACTGTTGGCCAAGGAATACAGGTTTTCCCATCCGCAGATTCAGGCCATGCCCTGGGGCAGCCAGGACATGACCATCGCCGACCCGTTCGGCAATCGCTTGGTGTTCACTAACGCGATCAGCCTCTGAGCCTTCAGCCCCTCAGGCTTAAGTCTTCACCCTTCGTTCGGCACCCGGTGGGTTTGGCGAAACTCACCCGGCGGCATCCCGCGCCGGCTTTTGAACGTGCGGTGAAACGAGCGGGGTTCGGTGAAACCCAGGTACTGGGCGATGTCCTGAATCGGCAGGGTGCTGTTGAGCAGGTAATGCTCGGCCAGTTCCTGGCGCAGGTCATCGAGGATCTGCTGGTACGACGTACCGGCCAGATGCAACTGGCGTTGCAGCGTGCGCACTGACACCGCGAGATGCTCGGCCACCTGCTCCTTGCGTGGCAGACCTTCCTTGAGCAACTTTCGCAGGATGCTTTTGACCCGCTGTTCCAGCGACGCGTCCTCCAGTGTGGCCATCAATCCCTGGGCATGTTCTTCCAGCGTGCGCAGCAATTGCGCATCGGCCTGGCGCAATGGCAACTGCAAATACGGCAACGGGACAATCAGCGCCGAATAAGGCTGATTGAACAGTACCGGGCAGTCGAAGAACTGCTCGTACTCTGCCAGCGTCGTGTCGGCCGGACGGGCATGTTCCAGCCAGACGGCGGCCGGCGACATTTGCGTGTCGGCGATCCAGCGCGCGTATTGCAGCCAGGAACCGAGCACGTTTTCCACCAGGTGTCGGCGAATTCGCGGGCGCTGATGGCGGCATGTCCAGATCAGGTGCACCTCGCTGCCTTGCACCTCGGCGCGGCTGACGCCCATGTCTCCCACCAGCTTCTCGAACGGCATGATGCGGCTCATGGCGTCGCCCAGTGTCGCGCAGTTCATGGTGATGTAACCGAGCACGCTCCAGGAGTTGGGCAACACAAAACGCGCGGCGTTGAGACCGAACAACGCATCGCCCGAGTGTTCGCAGAAATAGTCGAGCAGCCGTTCATGGGCTTCACCCGGCAACCGTAGGCTGTTGTCACTCAACTGCTGTGCCTGCAACCCGGCAGCCGCCAACGCAGGCTCGATGGCCATGCCCAGTTGTTCGGCATGACGCAGGTATTTGAGCAGTGGCGGAACTGAAGTGAAGCCCAGGGATTGCATGATCGTATTCCTTTGATCAAGGCCCGCGTGCGCGGATGAATGCCCTGAAAGGTAATTTGAAACCACGGCTAAAGTAAATGGCTGACGCCTGCGCGACGTTTGACTCAATTGGCTACTCGAACTGGCCGGATGCGACCGTGACACTTTCGGGCGGCTGACTAGTATGGGGGCCTGAAATATCACTGATCAGAACCGCAAAAGGACACACGCATGCGACGCTGGAACGGCTGGGGAGATGCAACCACGGTGGTCGAACTGCCGGCCCAGGGCGCGAGTTTTCTCGCCCGGCGGGTGGGGGACGGCCGAGCGCTGCCCGACGCGACGCTTGAGACGGCTTTGGCCCGTGTGCCCCCGTCGCGGTTGCAGCAACACTATTTGTACAGCGTGGATGCCCATGATCGTTTGCTGCATGCGCGGGGCCAGAGCCTGCCGGACTGGCTGGCGTTGCGTGAAGGCGCGTTGGGGAATTATCCCGACGCCGTGGCCTATCCCGAGACCGCTGAGCAGATTCGCAAGTTACTGCTGCTCGCCCATGAACAGGACCTGTGCCTGATTCCTTATGGCGGCGGCACCTCGGTGGCCGGTCACATCAACCCGCCGAGTTCCGCGCGGCCGGTGGTGACGGTTTCCCTGGCCCGCATGAATCGCCTGCTGGACCTCGACGAAGAGAGCCTGCTGGCGACCTTCGGCCCCGGCACCAGTGGACCGCAAGTGGAAAGTCAGTTGCGCGCCCGTGGTTACACCCTGGGGCATTTCCCGCAGTCGTGGGAGCTGTCGACCCTGGGTGGTTGGGTCGCCAGCCGCTCCAGTGGCCAGCAGTCGCTGCGCTATGGGCGGATCGAGCAACTGTTCGCCGGCGGCACCCTGGAAACCTTTGCCGGGCCTTTGGAAATTCCATCCTTTCCGGCCTCGGCGGCCGGGCCCGATCTGCGGGAAGTGGTGTTGGGCTGTGAGGGGCGTTTCGGGATCATTTCCGAGGTGAAGGTGCGGGTCAGCGCACTGCCTGCCGATGAACGTTTCTATGGGGTGTTTCTGCCCGATTGGCCCAAGGCGCTGCAAGCCATCCGCCAGTTGGCCCAGGCGCGCGTGCCGCTGTCGATGCTGCGCCTGTCCAACGCGGTGGAAACCGAAACGCAGCTGGCGTTGGCCGGTCACCCGCAGCAGATCGCCTGGCTGGAAAAGTATCTGGCCCTGCGCGGCACTGGTGCGGGCAAATGTTTGCTGACGTTCGGTGTGACCGGCAATCGTCGGCAAAATGCGCTGTCCCTGAGTCAGGCCCGGCAGCACCTAAAATCATTCGGCGGGGTGTTTACCGGCACCTTGCTCGGCAAGAAGTGGGCGCAGAACCGCTTCCGTTTTCCCTACCTGCGCGAAAACCTGTGGAACGCCGGTTACGTGGTGGACACCCTGGAAACGGCCACTGACTGGAGCAACGTCGATAACCTCCTCACGCTGATCGAAAACAGCCTGCGCGACGCCTTGGCTGCCGAAGGCGAGCGGGTGCATGTCTTCACCCACCTTTCCCATGTCTACGGCGAAGGATCGAGCATCTACACCACCTATGTGTTTCGCCCGGCGGCGGACTACCCCGCCACCCTGGCGCGCTGGCAGGCACTCAAGCAGGCGGCCAGCCAGACCATCGTCGACAACCATGGCACCATCAGTCACCAGCATGGCGTGGGCAAGGATCACGCGCCGTACCTGCGGCGTGAGAAGGGCGCGCTGGCGATGGACACCCTGCAGGCACTGAGTCGGCATTTTGATCCGGCCGGGCGACTGAACCCTGGCACGCTGTTGCAGGAGTGACGGCCATGAGCCTGGACTGGAACGCGGCGTGGCGACAGCAGGTGCTGCCGACGCTGGCGGATGAAACCTGGGACCTGATCGTCATCGGCGGCGGCATCAGCGGTGCCGGTATCCTGCGCGAAGCCGCGCGCCGTGGCTGGCGCTGCCTGCTGCTGGAGCAGCGCGATTTCGCCTGGGGCACTTCCAGTCGCTCCTCGAAAATGGTCCATGGCGGCTTGCGTTACATCGCCAAGGGCCAGTGGCGCCTGACCCGCGACTCGGTGCGCGAACGCCAGCGCCTGCTTGACGAAGCGCCGGGGCTGGTGGAGCCGATGAGTTTCATGATGCCGCATTACCGTGGCGGTTTTCCCGGGCCACGGGTGCTGGGTGGTTTGCTGTCCATCTATGACGCCTTGGCCGGACGGCGCAGCCATCGCTTCCATGACGCGCAACAACTGCGTTATCTGGCGCCTGGGGTGAAGGAAGATGACCTGCTGGGCGGCACCTGTTTTGTCGATGCGCTGACCGATGATGCCCGTCTGGTGATGCGCGTATTGGGCGAGGCCCGTGCCGACGGCGCCGTGGTGCTCAACGGCGTGCGCGTGCAGCAATTGCTGCGTGAAGAGGGGCGCGTTTGTGGGGTTCAGGTCGAAGACTGCGAGGGCGGCGGATCACTGACATTGCGTTGCGGAGTGCTGGCCGTGGCCACCGGCGCGTGGGCCGAGCGCTTGCGCCTGCCCGACGCTCCTCGCCAGTTGCGCCCGTTGCGTGGCAGTCATCTGTTGTTGCCGGGCTGGCGCCTGCCAGTGGCGCAAGCCTTCACCTTCCTGCACGAGCGTGACCGTCGACCGGTGTTCGTTTTCCCTTGGGAGGGCGCCACGGTAGTCGGCACCACGGACCTCGATCATCACGGCGATCTGGACCAGAGCGCGAGCATCAGCGTTGATGAACTCGACTATCTGCTGGCGGCCTGCAGCCAACAGTTTCCCCAGGCCGAGGTGGTCGCTGCCGATGTGCTGTCGACCTGGTCGGGAGTACGCCCGGTGGTGGGCAGTGCGGCGGGTGAGCATCAAGACAAACCGTCGAATGAAACCCGTGAGCATGTACTGTGGCAGGAGCCTGGTTGCGTGACCCTGGCCGGCGGTAAGCTGACCACCTTTCGCCCGCAGGCCATCGAAGTGCTCAAGGCCTGCGCGAGCATGCTCGACCGTCCATTCGTTGATGACGCCGCGCCGGTGTTTGCCGTCGTGCCGCCGCTGGTGATCCCTGGCCTCAGCGTCAGCCGGTGGCGACGCCTGGCCGGGCGGCATGGCCGTGACCTGCCGAGGCTGGCGCAACTGATCACCGAACTGGGCCACGACACCGTCGGCGGCACAGACACCTTGTGGGCGGAGCTGGCCGTTGCCTGCGATGGGGAAATGGTCCTGCACCTGGATGACCTACTGCTGCGCCGAACCCGTCTGGGCCTGTTGCTGCCGCGCGGTGGTGAGGATTATTTCGCTGCCATTCGCCAACTCTGCCAACCGCGACTGGGCTGGGACGATGAGCATTGGCAGCAGGAATTACAGCGTTATCGGGCGTTGTGGCAACGCCATCATGGTTTGCCGGATGCCGCGCATTGATGCCCATTGAAGAGAGCTCCATGGATAACCACCCGAACAAGCGTTACCTGTTGGCCATCGACAACGGCACCCAGAGCGTGCGCGCGCTGCTCTTCGACCTGCAGGGCAATCTGCTGGGCAAAGGCAAGGTCGAGTTGCAGGCCTATTACTCGACTCAACCTGGCTGGGCCGAGCAGGACCCGGAGTATTACTGGGCAAAACTGGGTGAGGCCTGCCAGCAGTTGTGGCAACAAACCGGCATCGATCGTTCACAGATTGCCGGTGTATCCCTGACCACCCAGCGCGGCACCGTGATCAACGTCGATGCCCAGGGCAAGGCACTGCGCCCGGCGATCCTGTGGCTCGATCAACGCCAGGCCGAAGTCAAAGGCGGCATCAAGGGACCGTGGGGCTGGCTGTTCAAACTGGTCGGCGCGCAAGCCACGGTGGACCACTTTCGCGCCCAGGCCGAGGCCAACTGGATCGCCCGCCATCAGCCTGACGTCTGGGCGGCGACCGACAAATTTCTGCTGCTCTCGGGGTTTCTCACCCATCGCCTTTGCGGGCGCTTTGTCGATTCGGTGGGCTGTTGCGTCGGTTACCTGCCGTTCGACTTCAAACGCCTGAAATGGGCCGCCCCCACCGATTGGAAATGGCAGGCGCTGGCGGTGCGTCCAGAGCAACTGCCGAACCTTCACAAGCCCGGTGAAACCCTGGGCTACATCAGCGCCGAGGCCAGCCGCCACACCGGCATTCCCGAGGGGCTGCCGCTGATCGCCGCAGGTGCCGACAAGGCCTGCGAGGTCGTGGGCTCCGGCGTCGTCGACCCAGGCACCGTGTGCCTTTCCTACGGCACCACGGCGACGATCACCAGCACCCGCTCGCGCTACCTGGAAATCGTCCCGTTGATTCCGCCTTACCCGTCCGCGGTGCCGGATCAATTCAACTGCGAGGTGATGATTTATCGCGGCTACTGGATGGTCAGCTGGTTCAAGAACGAGTTCGGCCTGCGGGAAATGCAGCAGGCCAAAGCCCAGGGCGTGGAGCCCGAGCAACTCTTCGATGCGCTGGTCGACGCGGTGCCGCCGGGTTCCATGGGGTTGATGCTGCAACCCTACTGGTCGCCCGGCATCCGCGAGCCGGGTGTGGAAGCCAAGGGCGCGATGATCGGCTTCGGCGACGTGCATACCCGCGCGCACATTTACCGGGCGATCCTCGAAGGCCTGGCGTATGCCCTGCGTCAGGGTATGGAGAAGATCGAGAAGCGTTCGAGGGTCTCCGTCACTCGCCTGCGCGTTGCCGGCGGAGGTTCGCAGAGTGATGCCGCGATGCAACTCACGGCGAACATTTTTGGCCTGCCGGCCGAGCGTCCGCATGTCTACGAAGCGTCCGGCCTGGGCGCGGCGATTTGCTGTGCGGTGGGCCTGGGGTTGCACGCGGATTTCCCCACGGCGATGGCTGCCATGACGCGGGTCGGTGCGGTATTCATGCCGCAACCCGAGGCGCAGCAGATCTATGAGCGACTGTACAAAGAGGTCTACCTGCGCATGTATCGACAGCTCAAGCCGTTGTACCAGAGCATCCGCAAAATTACCGGTTACCCCGCCTGAAATAACACCGTAGATCCCTGTAGGAGCGAGCCTGCTCGCGATGGCGGTGTGTCAGTCAAAGTAACTGTTGGCTGACACACCGCCATCGCGAGCAGGCTCACTCCTACAATGTCCGGTGGTGTTTTCACGCCACCTCATGTGGCGCTATCGGAGAACTTTTCTGGTGAGATTGGACAGTGTCAGGGGCAGGGTCGGTTGTTAGGCTCAACCCCCACAGCACATCCAATAAGAACCAAGCAATGAAGCTGACATTCCTCCTGTTGCTGCTTTGTGCAACGGCCCCGACAGCCTGGGGCTGGTCGAACCATACGGTGGGCAGCTACCTGGCGTTGCAGGATTTGCCGGCGTTGCGTGATGCACCGCAGGTCGAAGTCGAGCCGCTGGAACAGTTTCTTTCGCAGCAATACCAGGCCGTGAGTGCGCTGCTGGATGAGCAGGAGCTTTTCGCCCGCGAGCACTTCGCCCAATACCCGCCGCGCCCCGACAACCTGCGATTGCCAGCCGTGCCCGGGGACAATCTGCGCCACGACTTCCTCACCGCACTGCGCATCAATCCCGGGATTCATCTGGCGATGGTCATCCAGCCGGTGCCGGGCAAGGATCTGTCCGAGCGTGAACACCTCAAGGCCGAACAAGTCATGGTGGAGCAGACGCTCTCACCGTGGAATCACCAGCGCTTCATCGTTGTGGCTGACCACGAACAAGTCGCGCCCTTGGCCGTGTTGGCCAGCGCCTCAGATGAGCCGGATTACGGCCACGACATCAACCTGTTCAGCGACAACCCGGGCGAAGTGGGCGCGTTGTACGACTTCGGCCCGCAGCCTTTCGGTGACGCCCGGTTTCAGTACAGCTCCCAGGCGCCGTTCCATATGGGGTTTTTCCATGAAAGCCCGGTGGTGTATGCCGCCGCCGGATTTCTTCAGCGCAGCTGGCCGGACTGGCGCGCCTACCAGTACATGGGGTTGGCGCGACTGGCGTTTGCCACTGGCCATCCTTACTGGGGTTATCGATTTCTCGGTTGGGGCCTGCACCACGTTCAGGACCTGACCCAGCCTTATCACGCGAAGCCGCTGCCCGGTGTGGAACTGGCGAGCCTGCTGGTGCTGGAAGGCAAGGCCCTGGCCGGCTTCGATGCGGACAAACATGCGGCCATCGAACGGGTCGCCACCCGGCACATGGAAGTGGAGAAATATCAGTCGACCTGGCTTCGTCGCCTGCTGCGCGCCGGCCAGGCACACCCGATGCTCGACGCTTATGCCGACTCTGCACAGGACGCCCGCTATCCGCCGTACTCGGTGGACTACCTGCGCGAAGTAGTGAGTGCCGAGTCTGTCGACGAATCGGCGGCATTTGATGAAGCCATCGGCCAGTGGCTGGACACGGCACCGATCACCAGCGATTTCAGCAACGGTAATCAGCTGCAGCGCGAAGACTTCGATCATCCGGCACTTAACCGGCAGCTGTTCAAACTGCTGGGGCATTTCGGCGCCCACAGCCGGATTTACGCCCGTGCGGGATTGGCGCCATAGCCATCGCAGCAACAGTGTCAGAACACAAAAACAATAAAACCAGGGAAAGGGGAACAGATCATGAACACTCGATTTCGCCTGTCTGGCGCGGCGCTTCCCGGCGTGGGCCTGGCAGGGCTGCTGCAACTGTGCGCGGTCGACGGCGTGCAGGCCAAGGAGTTCAGCGTGCTGGACAACCAGGTCACCGGTTCATTCGACAGTACCCTGTCCTATGGGCGCTTGTGGCGGGTCCAGGGCCGGGACAAGAACAACGATGACGTCAACACCAACGACGGCAATCGCAACTTCGATACCGGGTTGGTTTCCGAGGTGTACAAGATCACCTCGGAGCTCGAGGCCAACTATCAGAACTACGGGATGTTCGTGCGCGGTACCGCGTTCTATGACACGCAACTGATGGACAAGCGCAACGATTACTACCGCAACAACAACCCGTCGCAACCCAGCCAGAGTTTCCCGCAGGACGACCACTTCACGGACCAGACCCGCGATATCGCCGGCAGCCGGGTGGAGATGCTCGACGCCTACCTCTATGGCAACTGGGACGTCGCGCAGATGCCGCTCACGGCACGCATAGGGCGCCAGGTGTTCAACTGGGGCGAGGGGATTTTCTACCGAGGCGGGATCAACACCACCAACCCGGTGGATGCGGCCAAGTACCGTTTGCCCGGTGCCGAAGTCAAGGAAGTGCTGGTACCGGTGGAAGCGCTGAGCTTCAACATCGGCCTGACCGACAGCCTGACCATGGAAAGCTTTTACCAGACGAACTGGAAGGAAACCCGCATCGACCCGGTCGGCACGTTCTACTCGCAGACGGACCTGTTCGCCGACGGCGGCAACACCGCCTACAACAACTTTACCGGTACCGCCCTGGACACCCCGGTGCCTGGCTTCGGCAATGTGATCGGTCTGTACAGTGCACTGGGCAACAACCCGTTGCTCAACCAGGCCCTGAGCACCACCGGCCTGTACGCCAACGGGGTCACCCCGGCCTTTGGCAACACCGTCAAAGTGGCCTCGGTCGGCAAGGATGACAACGCGCGCAACGACGGCCAGTTCGGTTTCGCTTTTCGCTACATCGTAGAAGAGCTCAACAGCACCGAGTTCGGGTTGTACATGGTCAACTACCACGCCAAGGAACCAACCATTTCCGCCGATCTGGGCGGGTACAAGGGCATCGACATGAATGCCCTGACCAACCTGTTGGCCGGTGTCGCCGGCAGTCAGGCGGGGCAACTCGCCAATGGCCTGGCGACCGTGGATGTGCTGGGCAATATCCAGGCACATCGACGCTACGCCGAAGACATCCGCATGTACGGCTTCAGTTTCAATACCACCCTGGGCCAGGCGTCGGTGTTCGGTGAAGTGGCCTATCGGCCGAACCTGCCCATCGGGGTCGCCGCCACCAACGACCTGATCGGCGACCTGGCCAACGGCGCCGCCGCAGCGGCAGGCGGCCAGACCATCAACATCGGCGGGCAGCAGGTCACGCTCGACAGCCAGATCAATAACGCCGAGCGGGTGGAAGCGTTCAACACGTCCCTGGGCACGATCTACAACTTTGGCCCGAGCCTGTCATTCGACTCGATGTTCGGCGTATTCGAACTGGCGTCCGAGCACCTGCGGGGCAGCAGCCTGCAATACACCGCGTATGACGGCAGTACCCGTTACTTCGCTGGCACCGGTAACTTTTCCTATGTGTCCGGCGGCGAGCGCAGCGACCAGGTCAACCGCAACTCCTACAGCTACACCGCGATGCTCAACGGCACCTGGAACGACGTGTATGCCGGGGTCAACGTCTCGCCTTATGTCGTCTACAAGGATGACTTCGAGGGCAACAGCTATCAGGCGGGCAACATCATCGAGGGCCGAAAGGCCTACACCCTGGGGATCAAGGCCAACTACCAGAACAAGCTGGAGGCCGAGCTGCAATACACCGAGTTCTACGGCGGCGGGCAGGACAACGGCCTGCGTGATCGCGACAACGTTGGCTTCAACCTCAAGTACTTCTTGTGAGTTCCAACTCATCCCCCTGTAGGAGTGAGCTTGCTCGCAATGACGGACTTTCAGTCGAAGTTGATGTTGGCTGACACACCGCTATCGCGAGCAGGCTCGCTCCTACAGGTTTTTGTATTTCGGAGAACGATCATGTTTCACACTTCACGACTGACCAAGACCACGCTGGCGCTGTTCCTGAGCCTGGCCGCCGGCAGCGCGCTGGCCGCGGTCACGCCCCAGCAGGCCGAGCAATTGAAGACCACGCTGACGCCGCTGGGGGCCGAGCGTGCCGGCAACGCGGCCGGGACCATTCCGGCCTGGAGCGGCGGCATCACCCAGGCGCCGGCGGGCTACAAGCCAGGCCAGCATCACCTTGATCCCTATGCGGCGGACAAGCCGCTCTTCACCATCACCAAGGCCAACCTTGAACAGTACAAGGCCCACCTCAGCCCGGGTCAGATCGCACTGTTCAACAGCTACCCCGACACCTTCCAGATGCCGGTCTATCCCTCTCGCCGCTCGAGCTCGGCGCCGCAGTGGCTGTACGACAACACCTTGAAAAATGCGACCTCGGCCAAGCTGCTCGATGGCGGGACCGGTTTTGCCGATGCCTATGGCGGTGTGCCGTTCCCGGTGCCCAAGGATGGGGTCGAGGTGCTGTGGAACCACATCACCCGTTATCGCGGCATCTATGTGGTCCGTCGTGCCTCCGAAGCGCCGGTACAACGCAACGGCAGCTTCGCGCTGGTGACCTCGCAGCAGGAAGGGCTCTTCAATTATTACCGCTCGGGCGGGCAGTTTGCCGACCTGAAAAACATCCTGTTCTACTACCTGGCGTTCGTGAAGAGCCCGGCCCGGCTGGCGGGCGGTGCAGCACTGGTTCACGAGACCCTGGACCAGCTCAAGGACCCGCGCCAGGCCTGGGTCTACGACGCCGGCCAGCGCCGTGTGCGCCGGGCGCCGAACCTCGCGTATGACACCCCGATCGCCTCATCCGACGGCCTGCGCACGGCGGACGATACGGACCTGTTCAACGGCTCGCCAGACCGCTACGACTGGAAGCTCAAGGGCAAGCAAGAGGTCTACATTCCCTATAACAATTACAAAGTCGGCAGCCCTGAGGTGAAGTACGAGCAGTTGCTCACACCGGGCCACCTCAACCCGCAATTCACCCGTTATGAGTTGCATCGGGTCTGGGTGGTCGAAGGCACGCTCAAGCCAGGCGCGCGGCATATCTATTCCAAGCGCGTGCTGTTTCTGGACGAAGACAGTTGGGGCGCCGCCTTGGTGGATCAATACGACGGGCGAGGGGAGTTGTGGCGGGTGTCGATGGCCTACCTGAAAAACTTCTACGACCTGCCCACCACCTGGAGTGCGCTGGACGTATTCCATGACTTGCAGGCGCGTCGTTACTACGTGCAGAACCTGGATAACGAAGAGCCGGGCACAGTGGACTTCGCCCAACCGGTACCGGAAGACGCTTACTTCATGCCGTCGGCATTGCGCCAGCGCGGGACGCGGTGATATTGGCCATTCGGAAGATTGCCGGGTTTTGGTTTGCCAGGATGTGCTAGCCTGCAATCAATGATTTCATTGATTGCAGGAGGCATCATGGCCAGCATCACAATTAGAAACCTTGATGAGAAGCTCAAGGAGCAACTGCGCATCACAGCGGCTCATAACGGACATTCCATGGAAGAAGAGGCTCGCCTGATTCTGGGCAGGGCCTTGGCGACAGTTGATCGCGCCGGTGGACTTGGAAGCAGGATCCGCAACAGATTCAGCGCTCTCGGTGGAGTCGAGCTTGATCTGCCAGAGCGTTCAGAGAAAGCAACGGCGGTGGATTTTTCTGAATGATAGTGCTCGATACCAACGTTCTTTCAGAGTTTATGCGAGTCGAGCCTGAAGCCAGGGTGCTTGCCTGGGTTGATGCGCAGCCGGCGATGGATCTGGCAGTCAGTACGGTAACGGTGGCGGAAATACTCCACGGCATCGCACGCCTGCCTTCGGGCAAGTGCAAACAAAAACTTGAAGCCCATGCCATGGCCATGTTCGAAGAGGACTTTACCGGACGCATTTTGCCGTTCGATGCCCATGCCGCTGTTGAGTACGCAACGCTGACGGCAGGTGCTGAGGCAAATGGGCGTGCGGTTTCAATGGCAGATGCGCAAATTGCCGCCATTTGCCGAAGTCATGGGGCAGCAATAGCCACCCGCAATGTTCGAGATTTCGAGTTCAGCGGTGTTGAAGTGATAGATCCCTGGATGAGCTGAGTTCCCCTGTAGGAGCGAGCCTGAAGTCATCACACGCGGAAGTGGCTCACCATCTGCTGTAATTGACCACCCAGCCGCGCCAGTTCAACGCTGGACTTGGCGGTCTCATCGCTCGCCGCGGCGGTCTGTTCGGACACATCGCGCACGTTGATGATGCTGCGGCTGATCTCCTCGGCCACGGCGCTTTGCTGTTCGGCAGCGGCGGCGATCTGCTGGTTCATCGACTGGATATTGGACACTGTGCGGGTGATGTTCTCCAGTGACTCGCCGGCCTTGCGGGTCAGGGCCACGCTGCTGTCGGTGAGGACGCGGCTGTTGTTCATCACGGCGGACACTTGTTGCGTGCCGTTCTGCAGGCCGGCCACTAGGCCTTCGATTTCCTCGGTGGATTTCTGCGTACGCTGGGCCAGGCCGCGGACCTCGTCGGCCACCACGGCAAAACCACGACCGGCTTCACCGGCACGGGCCGCTTCGATGGCGGCATTGAGCGCCAGCAGGTTGGTCTGTTCGGCGACGGCCTTGATCACGTCCATGACGCTGCCGATCTTGTCGCTTTCCTGTTGCAGCACGCTCATGGCCTCGGTGGAGCGCACCACTTCGCTGGCCAGGCGCTCGATCTGGGCGATGGCTTCGTTGACCACTTTGTCACCCTCACGGGCTTCGCCGTCCGCCGCCGCAGCGGCTTGCGAGGCTTCTTCGGCGTTGCGCGCGACTTCCTGCACGGTGGCGGTCATCTCGTGCATGGCGGTGGCGACCTGATCGGTCTCGACTTTCTGGCTGTTGACCCCGGCACTGGTCTGCTCGGTCACGGCCGACAGTTCTTCGGCGGCGCTGGCGATCTGGGTCACGCCGTCGCGGATGCCGCTGATCAAGTCGCGCAGGGTTACGCCCATACGTGCGATGCCTTGCTGCAACACGCCGAGTTCGTCGCGACGGGTGACCAGCACGTTGTGGGACAGGTCACCGCTGGCGATGCGATCGACCACCGCCAGGGTTTCGCGCAATGGGCGGGTGATCTGGCGAGTGATGACCACGGCGGCAATGATGCCCACCAGCAACGCCAGCAACGTGCTGATCAGTTGCAGGGTACGGGCCTGGGCGCTTTCGGCGTCGCGACGGTCGAGCTGGATCTGATACAGCTGATCGCTCTGGGACACGATGGCGGCGCCCTGGTCGGTCATTTCCTTGCGCGCTTGCACCGCGTCATTGCTGGCGGCCTTGTAGGCCTGCAAGGCGTTGCGGTAGTTGCTCAACGCGGTTTCCAATTGACGCAGGGCGTCTTGCTGGGAATCGGCGAAGTGCGCGTTCAGCGGTTTCAGGCTGGCGATGGCGGCGTCCAGTTGGCCGACAGCTTTTTGCTCGGTCTCGGCATTGGTACTGGCGGTGTAGCCGCGCACTTCGTAGCGGGCCAGCAGGAACGCTTCCTTGGCCGCGGTGATGGCCTGGAACTGTTCGAAGCGCTGGTCGCTCAACGGCATTTGCTGCACGCGGGTATTGATGTCATTGATCAGCGTGTTGGCGGTTTCGGCGTTGGCACTCATGGCGTCACGGGCGCTGTTGCCGGCGCGATAGGCACTGCGCATCTTGCCCAGGGACGTCCTGTAGGTGTCGATGACGGCGCCTTGCTCTCGCAGCAGCTTGAGGTTTTCCGGGCTCTTGAACTTCGCCAGCAGGGCTTGCTGCTGGGCCGAGAAGGCGTCGAGGGTGGTCTGCACGCTCTGTGCGGCGGTTTCGTCGCCGTTGGTCAGCATGTATTGCAGGCGGACCACGCGCAGCTTGGTCAGGCCGGCGTTGAGTTGGGTGATGTCGCTCATCCAGTTGCTGCGGTCGATCAACCCGCCCAGGCTGGTCCAGCCGGTCAGGGCCAGGACGCAGGTCAGTGCCAGGACCAGGCCAAACCCCAGGCCCAGCTTCAGGTTCACGCTGATGTTACCGAACCAGCTATTCATCACATTCCTCCAGGAACTTGGTACTTCTTTATCGTCGGTTGGCTGGAAGATTGTTTTTTTTGGAAGCCGCCAAGCTGTGTAAGCAGGATGTATCGGCAGCAATCCCGGGAGCTGAAAGGATTTTTCCGCAGGTTTTGTGTAACAAGATTTTTACAGCGCTTTTGAGCTTTTTTTCACATACGTTTCACCAGTCACCGACGCGCCTTTCTTTAACCTGCCGGGATCTAATGGGGTAGTGTTTGCTGGCGAGGCGGCGTGATGTGGAATTAAGACTGAGTCTTTTCGGAAAAAAACGCTCGATCGATCTGAACCGCTTCGCCCGCTATCGCAACGCTGCGGTGGTGTTGGCCTCGGCGCTGCTGGTCATTCCGCTGACCTTGTTTTTGTTGCGTCCCGCCACCGCACCGGACCTGGCTCACGGCAATGTGGCCGGTGCACAGGCTTTGATGGCGGGATGGGCCAAGGGCGACATCATCGTGCTGGTGCGTCACGTCGAGCGCTGCGATCACTCCTCGGCGCCTTGCCTGGTTGGCAACGATGGCATTACCGAGCGCTCTCGCAGTGTTGCCGAGAGCCTTGGGGCACAGTTCAAACACCTTGGCCTGGGCAAGGCCGATATCTACAACAGCCCGATCCTGCGCACTGCACAGACTGCCAACTTCATGTTCAACAAGGTTGGCGCGGGGGAAGACTGGCTGATCAGTTGCAAGGGCACCATGCTGCGCGAGACGCTTGCGCATAAAGTGGCCGGGCGTAACCTGATTCTGGTGACCCACAGCGAGTGCATGGAGCAACTGGAAAAAGACCTCGAGTTACCGCCTTCGGCCCTGGGTTATGGCGCTTCACTGTTTTTTTCCGCCGAAACCCCGCAGACTCCGCGCATGCTTGGCTTTATCGACGCTTCCGACTGGAACTCGGTAAGCACTCATTGAGTTTTTCCCTCTTCTTTCTGAATCAGGATTCACAATGCTGACCGCCTCTCGCTACCGCTTTTACTGGGTGAATTTTGGTATTCCGCTGGCCTGCGCGGTCGCGGTGTTCCTGATGTTCGACATGACCAGCATCGACATCGCCTTCAACAATTACTTTTTCGATCCGGTGACGCAGACGTACCCGTTGGACCAGGTCCATCTGTTCGAAAAGATCACCCACAAATGGGCGCGGATCATTCCGAACTGGACCGGCGAAATTGCGATTATCGGTGCCTTGCTGTCGTTTCTCTGGCCGCGCCTGAAGGCTGAAAAGCACTCGAAAATCATCGCTTTCCTGGAAAA
Source organism: Pseudomonas sp. GL-RE-26 (assembly GCF_019956275.1). Taxonomy (NCBI): domain Bacteria; kingdom Pseudomonadati; phylum Pseudomonadota; class Gammaproteobacteria; order Pseudomonadales; family Pseudomonadaceae; genus Pseudomonas; species Pseudomonas sp. GL-RE-26. The sequence continues at coordinate 41,787 of NZ_JAHBDI010000019.1, read as the reverse complement.
AATCAAAGTCGCACCGGTGCTGCGCTTTGCCACCCGCCATCGTCGCGACTTTCTCTACGTGGTGTTTGCGTTCTCCATCAGCACCGGGGTCATTCACTACCTCAAGGGCCACACCAGCGTGTATTGCCCGATCGAGACGACCCTGTACGGCGGCAAAATGGAGCACATCGAGTGGTATGAGAATTTCGACCTGCTCAAGACCGCCGGTGACGGTCGCTGCTGGCCGGGCGGACATGCGTCGGGCGGTTTCACCATGCTGGCGTTGTACTTCGTAGCTCGCCGCTATCGCTGGCGCTACTCGAAAGCGATCATGTACGGCTCGCTGACCCTCGGTTTCATTTATGGCACCACACGGGTACTACAAGGGTGGCACTACATGTCCCACACCTTCTGGGCCGGGATCTTCGTGTGGCTGGCGTGTTTGCTGACGGCGCTGGCGTTCTACGGGCGAGCGAGGCTGGAACAGCCCGTGCTCTCCAAAGCGCAACAACCGGTGCCGATGGCTCAGACTCAGCCTGTGAATTGAGTTGGCGTTGAACTGAAAAACCCGCAACCCGAAAGGGTTGCGGGTTTTTTTTGCCCGAGGAAACCGTCAGAAAGCTCAGGGTTCGTGTGCGACTGCGATCAACGGTACAGCAGACTCAGAGGCGGTTTTTCCAGAAACGGTTCGCTGAAAAGTCGCAGGCAACACAGTGCACGACATGACTTCTGGCTACCGGAAAAGGAAGGCCGAAAAAAACAGGCTGGAAAAAAGTGTACGGAACGATTTCTTAACAAATCGTGAACAAATGCTGTGATCTATTGGGGGGGTAGATCGATCTTTATTTCGTCACCCTGTCTGGCTTTCCAAGCCCAGTGAGTCCCTGAGTGAAACGCAAAAATTCCACCTCGATTTCTGCAAAACGTTTGGTGCTCCGAAGGATTGTGCTTGGCTCCGGCATTGCCTTCGCTCTTTTGTTGGCGACCGTTGGTTACTGGCTGTTTACGCCACCATCGCCGTACGTTCCGTTGAGCCGTCTGGACCCTGCATCGGTGTCGATGATCGCGGTGGGCGATCAGGGTAGCGGTGACTTGCAACAGTGGCGGGTGGGGCAAGCCATGGAGCGGGTTGCGTCCAGGGAGGGGCGCCTGGACATGGTGGTTTTCCTTGGCGACAACTTCTATGGCAAGCCATTGACCAGCACCCACGATCTCCACTGGGAAACCCGATTCGAGCGTGTCTATTGGGGCCATTGGCTCAGTCATGTGCCGTTCTACGCAGTGCTGGGTAACCACGATTACCCGGTGTCGCAAAAATACGAGATCGAGTACGGCCAACAGCACAAGGGATCGGGCCGTTGGCAGATGCCGGCGAATTTCTACATCAAGGATTTCGGTGACGTCGACGGGCGGCCATTGGTGCGGATGGTGTTCCTCGATACCTCGGCGCCACGTGAGAGTTTGCAGCAGCAAATCGACTTGATCGATCAGGCGTACCAGGCACCCGGACCGGCACCGGTATGGCGAATAGCCGCGTCCCATCACCCGGTGCGCAATCAAGGCCAGCATGGCGAGGAGTCGGATCTGCTCACACGGCTCTTGCCAGTGTTGCAACGCAACCACGTCGATCTGCTTTTGTCAGGTCATGATCACAACCAGCAGTTGCTGTTGCGTGCAGGTGAACCCGCGTGGGTGATTTCCGGGGCGGGTGGCAAGAGGCTGTATGCCTTGCAAGCGCCAACACCGGATAGCACCTTTACTGACTCGCGGGCTGGTTTTGCCAAACTTGACCTGAGCGCCACTCAACTCAGGCTGGGGTATTACAACGACCGCGGCGATCTGGAGTCCGGCTTTCGCTGGGCCAGAGATTGCCAGTGGATGGCCAAAGGCTGTTTGCTGCCCGAGCAATCGCAAGGGAGCGTCGCGCAGGTGGCACAGTGATTGGCGCAAACCCGCAGGCAAAAAAAAGCCCGCGGGAGGGCGGGCAAACCGTAGTTTCTTGAATGAGCGAGTGCAATGTACAGGCAGTAACGGAACCGTGGGGTGAAGAAAAGTTCATCTGGATCAACGCCCCGTACCAGAGCTTGCGACACCGCTACGGCAAATGATCCGCAGCAAAGTCGGCTTCCGACCGGGCACGCAAACGGCCCTTGCGGCAGGCTTGCTGGAACCGCTCGAAATCACGTTCGTTCTGCTCGGTATAGCCTTTAGCATATTTATAGAGCGCGTCGGCCAGTGCGTCGCTCTTGCCGATGTAGCCGCTGATCACTGCCGCTTGCCCGGAAGACTTGGCATGGGCGCGAGCCAGGGCCCGGCCGCAGAGCCGGCCATAGGCGGCGAATGCGTCGCCATCGAAGGTCTCGAGTTCGGCAGAAATCTTCATGTCGCGCAATTGCCGCACATAGAAATGCCGCCCACTGGGGCCGGTGGTCCAGCCGAGGAACAAGTCGCTGGCCGATTGCATCAACCGCTGGCCGTCGACCACCCGTTGCCCCTCATGCCGTATTCGCGACCTGGTCTTCACGTAGCCGGCGAGCACCGAGCGTCGCGCTTCCTTGAATTGCAGGAACAGCGGGAACTCCTGATCGTCGGTCAGCAGCGCCACGAGGCAACGGGTGCCGACACTGCCGACGCCCACCACTTTGAACGCCATGTCCTGAACGTGAAAACGCGACACCAGATCACGGCGGTCCGCTTGCAGGGTGCCGCGGTAGTCGCGCATGAAGGTGTCGTAGAGCGGACGCCAGTCCGAGAGGCGCAACCAGTCATCATCGGCGTCCAGCAGTGTGGTGTTTTTGTGCAGGTGGAAAATTTCCGGCAGGTCATCGCGAATGATCAGACGGCCATGGGCGTCGCGTTCGCTGATTTTCGGCAGCAGTTCGGCGTGGGTGCGCCGTTCGGCTTTGGCGATGGCGCGTTCCACATGCTCCAGGGTGCTCTTGTTGGCCTGCGCCAGCAGGTCGTCATAGCTGATGGATTCGTACCAGGTTTCCAGCGCACTCTGTTCGGCGCACTCCAGCATGGTCTGCTGATAGGCGTGCACCACTTCGTGGCAGATCGTTTCCTCAACGGATTCCCCATGGCGCAAGTCGCGGGCGGCCACCAGGAAGCTCGCCACCAGGCGTTTCAAGTCCCACTCCCACGGCCCGGGATGGGCTTCGTCGAAGTCGTTGACGCTGAACAGCAGGTTGCGCTCAGGCGTTGCGAAACCGCCGAAGTTCATCAAGTGGCTATCGCCACAAATCGGCGAAACCAGCCCCATGTTCGAGGTGCCCGCCAGGTCGTGGGCCTGCAGCAACGCGTTGCCGCGATAGAACGTGAACGGTGAAACCAGCATCCGTCCGTAGCGCAACTCCACCAGCGATTTGATGCGTCCTTCACTCGACGCCTTGATCAGCGGTATGGGGTCGCGCTCGACATTGCCCAGGGCTGCTTGCGAACTGCGGGAGCACTTCTTGCGCGCATTCTTGCCTTGCTTCAAACGGTCGGTGAGGGTGGTCATGGAGGCCTATTCGACAGGGGTTGTGGGGCAATTGCGGATTGAGTGTAGAAGGGCTTTGCGGGTTCGTCCGAAGTGTTTGCGCAACGACTAATCTGTCTGTCAGGCATCGACTTGATGCCATCACCCGGAAACAAGGAGGCCCGTGTTTTCATTGCCGGTTTCACTGCTGCTGGCGTTCCTCATCGGCTGGGTCTCTCAGCGCATGGGTATGTGCCTGGTCAATGCCATGGGGCTGCTGCTCAAGCGTCGGCCGACCCTGTTCGTGTCGTTGGTCAGTTGTGGTCTGTTCGGTCTGTTGCTCGCACCGCTCTACGCCTTGTCTGGCGTCAGTCAGCCGCTGTTCATCCCTGAAGTTGGCTATCTGTCACTGGTCGGTGGCGGTTTGTTGTTCGGCCTCGCCTCGGTACTCAACGACGGATGCAGTGTCGGCACCCTCACCAAGCTCGCCAGCGGCAACCTCAACAAGGTCTTCACCATTCTCGGCTGGGTGCTGGGCATCGTACTGTGGCATCACCTGAACATGTTGCCCGAACACCGGGCGCTGCAAATGCCGATGATCACCAGCCGTCATTACTGGCTGGTCATTGGCATCGTGCTGCTGATTTTGCTGTTCCTGATCCGGATTCACGGCGACAGACACCTGGTGCTGTCGAGCTTGCTCCTGGGGGCGTTGACCAGTGCTCTCTACGCCTTTGAACCGTTGTGGACGCCCAGCGTGTTTTTCTACGATCTCTCGCAATCGTTCTGGGTCTCGAGCGACACATCATTGACTACCCCGCGTGTGGCGGTGTTCGCCATGCTGATGCTGGGCATGCTCTGTTACACCTTGCATCGCCGCACGTTCAACTTTCAGCGGTTTGCAGCGATGACAGCGGGCAGGCATTTGCTCGCAGGCGTGTTGATGGGGACCGGTGCGTCGATGATGCTGGGCGGCAATGACTCGCAGATTTTGTTGGTGTTTCCGACGCTGACTTGGGTGGGAGCGGTGCCGTTGGTGTCGATTGTGTTGGGGATATTGGTGGGGGTTGGGGTTAAGCGGCTGCGTGCTTGATGATCGCGGCTCTGGAGTTGGACGACCTCAATGAGACCGTCCATTTTTCAAGGATCAAACCTGCATCCGCAACCGCCGTCCAACCACATCCAGCAAATCGCAACCATCGCGCAGGGACGTGACCAGCACCCGCGCCAGTTCGCTGTAAACACCCTCGTCAGCCGCGAAACTCTCCAGCAATTGCGTTGCGGTTCGAATGCGATAAGCAGCTGTTTCGTGCAGCACATCCAGTGGTGCCTCGGTGTCGATCAGCAGCGACGCGATGGTGCAGTCGATGCCGGTCATCGGCATGTATCGATCCATCTCAAGCCTCCACTTCGTCGAGAGGCGCGATGTTGTCCAGTGCCCGGTTTACCAGCAATTGCGCCAGCACGGCCAACTGCTGGATCGCCAGGGCGATGTTGCGACGCGAACTCTCAAGCTCGCAGGCAAGGTCGGTGCTCATGACGTTGAGCGAGGCGAGGATTTCGCTGGCGTGGGTGAGCAGGGACGGTGTGTCGATGTTGGGGCGGAGGGTGAAGACGTGGCTGATGGGGTCGAGGTGATTGGGATTGCGCAGGCGGGCGCTGATGGCGGGTTCGGTGGTTTTGGAGAGTTGGGATAAGTCGATTTTGTCTTAAGCTAAATTAGCTGGGGTTTCCGGGGGATTGGGGCTGTTCTTTTTCAAGATGGCATTCCTCACACTGTTTAGAGAAGCTGCCATCCCCTGCTGTCAAACAGGATTGGGTGGCAGCTATACGCGGGTTGACAGACCGGAAGTGTGAGAACCCGGTGCACCCGAAGGTGCCCCGCGCACAGCCGCCATAATCGTGACTACATGCGCGAATGCATGCTGTCTGATTTGGGAGGTGTGAAGATTACACTTTCAGCCTGTCAAAGCCGATCGCTGATTTGCAGCGACCCCTGAAGGCTATCGTCGAGAAGTTGCGTCCGCCAGTTCATGAAAGGCGATGCGTTTTGCGGGAAATGTCCTAGGACGCGGTGAAGTCGTTGCATCGATCACAGGTCACTTGATCTCACCGTGTGCTTGAAATGATGCTCCCAAAGCCTGACCCCCAACCCGCCCGTCCGGTCCAGCGATGACCCCACCGTCAAATCCGTAATCAACGTCGGTTGCAAACCCGCATCAAACAGCGCAAATCCCGCCGCCAGGCAACAGGTCTCGGTCTGCAGGCCGCACACCAGTACGCGTTCGACGTTGAGGCTTCTCAGGTAGTCGATGGTTTCCGGTGTGGGCGCGTAGCCGTGCTTGATAAAGATGCGGTCGGCCGGGATCAGGCTGTCATCGTTCGGCGCGGGGTGCCAGCCGAGCTGTTTTTCAAAGGGGGTTATGGATTCGTCATGGCGCTCGACCGTGGCGACACTGGGCAGGGTGCCAATGAGCGCCTGGATACCGTCGATCAGCCACTGCGGCGGGGCGAAGCCGGGTTGTACGTCGATGATCAGGAGGGCTTGGCGCATGGGTTTCTCCGAATGGCAGTGATAGGGGCAACCCTGGATGCAAAATATTCTGGCTGGTCGCGCTGGCAGGCCAGCTGCGAAGCTCAGCCGTTACCGATGCCCATATTGCAACCATGCACATAGCGGCATTGCGCGACTGTCCATGTGACCCTATCGTCAGATTTTACCTGCCACAAAGTGCTTTTGTGAGTTGTGGGCGTACGATGTAACTCACGTTTTCGCTGAATTCCTGGGGGAGCGAACGAAGTGACCGGGCGATGTTGAATTGGAGAAAAGTCATGATTCGCAAGCACTACTTGAAAGCCCTGGCGACGCTGCTCATCGCCGCTGGCGTGCAGTGGCTGACGCTACCCGTCTACGCGACCGAGCAGGGTGAGCAGCGACGTGAAGCTCGCGATACCAGGCAGGAAGGGCGCTCCACTGCCCGGCAAACCAAGGATGTATGCAGGAAGGGCAGTGACAAGAGCAACGTCGAATGTCGCCAGGACAAGCGCAGCACCAAGCAGGATACCCGTCGCACAGCCCGGGACATCAAGTACTGATCGTTAGTGTGGGTTCTGCATCAGACTGTTGCAGGGCTTGCGATGCAGCCAGAAACAACAAAGCCCGCACAGGGCGGGCTTCGTTGGTGTCTCAATTGGTGGGCCGGGGTAATTTGAACTGGTGTTTTATGTTATTGATTTAGTTGATCAATCTTCATAGTTTTTTTCTTTTGGAATACCGACTGGAATACCATTTAGCCAAAAAACGCACCGGTCAGGTTTTCCTTGGTGTTCATGTGTGTTGCTGTCCTGATCATATTATTGGAGTAAATGGGGCGCCTGTGGACGGACGATGCGACCCGCATGCGGAGCTAGAAGGCCCTTCCAACAAGGCGACAGCCGAATCACCTGCGAACTGTCGTTTCTAGAAGTGGTTGTTACAAACAACGTTTTAAAACCGACGCCGCCGGAGAGCTCTGGATGCACTAAGCCCGTTCATGCTCATTCGTTAGAATGAGGAGCCTTTGTGCAAAGGTGAAGCTAGAGCGCTGGCACGGGGATGAACTCACTCCTCCGACCAGCCAAGCGCAACCATAAAACGTGCCTTCACAGCGCTCTCATGCATATCCCGGACAAATGACAGAAGCAGCTTGAACTGCTGGAAGCGGACCCACTGCTCCGAACCATACTCTGCGCCCTCTTGGCCGTCGGCATACACGTCGGAAAAAAAGTCTGCAGCCACTTGCGCTACACGTTCGATGACACTCTCAGGATAGCCTCTGGCAAAGATCTCCCCGGCACGAGGGTGAAAATTCGCATAATCGGGCACCATCTCTCCCGAACACTCATCCAGCGCGCGATTCAGGTCATCAAGCAACTCTGCGGCCTTGCGCTCGTAATACTGCGCATGCTCTTGCGGTGAATCGAGGATTGCCAGAATATTGTTGAAGATGCCTTCGATGCCACTGGCAATTGTCGATAAGCCAAGCCAAGACTCGTCATCGGCACAACGGTGGCGAATAGCGTTGCGGATATAAGCCAAACGCTCGGTCGCCGAGGGATGGCTGTCGCTGAAATTTATCCCGACTTTTTCAAGGCATTGGTAGATTTGCAACACGAATTCTATGCCGGCGTATCTGAATTGCAGATTGATGGCGTCGGCCGAAGAGTGGTCATCTTCTCTCGCCCCCAGCACAAACATTGCGCCAAAAAAATCGGCGACAAACTCGTCTAGGTGCGCAGCAAAGTCCACCCCCGGCATGTCATCCGATAGCTCTTCTAACATGCCGGGCGTATCCGAGGCTATGTGCCCGATCTCGTGACACAGCAGAAACGCCTCAGCCTCCATGGCCAGGTTGTTTGCTATCCGCATCTGGGCATCGTTGATCGCATAATCGGGACCATGGGCAACCTTTGTTTCCTGGAACCACCAGAACACTTCTGCTACCAGCCTGGCAGTTTCGTGCAACTCCACTCCAACGCTTTGGTCGGCGATCGAGAAGCGAGTTGCAATGATACGTGCCAACCGGTACACGAACTCTCTCATGCCCGTACTGAAAAGGATGGCATATCCGTTTTCCAGCTCGGTGATGCTGGCATCAGGGACAGGGTTTTCGATTGTTCCTATCGCGACAGTGTCGGATTCCAACAGCGAGAGAAGAACAGGATGAAGCCGGGGTTTCAGATAGCTGACCAGAAACTCTGCCCAATCCTCCTCGTTGAGCTTTTTGAGCAGATCGGACAGTTTTAGTCCGGCAGCGTGACAAGCCGTGGCGATGTCAGAAGTGATATCCTTCTCCGTGTAGACGCGGCGGTTCGCACTTGTCTTCCTGGATGCGACGTATTCCTTCGGGGTCATTTACTGGGCTCGCTTGAACTTCACTTTGATACCGGCTTGCATGCCGGCCTCGAGCTTGCCGATCAGTGCAATGCTACCTTTACCATTGACTCCGAGCGATACCTCGATCTCATCGACGCAATAACCCGACTTCGCTACTGGCTGTTCGTCCAGTACCTTCTGAAACCGGGATAGCACCGCCTTAAGGTTTTCGCTCAGGGTTTCCAGATCCACTTCGGTAGTACTGGTTCTGGGGCGCCCCAGCGAAGGCAACGCATTGCGCGTTGTCGTTTCGGTCGTTTCGATATCCCAGACTTCGATGGTGCCCAGTCCACTAGACATAACACACTCCTGATATTGATCACGGTGGCCTACGCTTCTATGAAGGCGCAAGGCGGGATGTGCATGATAACACTCTGGTGCTATGCCGCAGCGGGCGGATTTTGGTCCGTCAAACACACTTTTCCGCCATGATATGATCACGCAATAACGTCTGCTCGCGACCAGAAGCGGTTATTTGCAAAAAGCTTCGGATCCCTGATAGTTACGGAATTCAAGGTAAGCACTTCGTCAGTAAGAACTTGTCAATAATGTCAAATAAAATAGAGGGGAGATAGTGAACAGACTTGAGGAGAGAATCAGGGATTTTTTAGCTATCAATCTGAGAGTAATCGAACCAAACCTAACAATTGTCCGTAAAGAATATAGGCTAGCCAACAATTTTGGCTCAGACGGGAGCATAGATATCCTTGCAAAGGACAGTCTTGGTCATTATGTAATTATAGAAATTAAAAGAAGCAATCAAGCCGCCAGAGCTGCTTTGCATGAGCTTACAAAATATGTAGCCCTACTAAGGTCTTCTTTGGGGGTGCCCGCTGAAAAGATACGAGCCCTATTAGTCTCAACTGAATGGAAAGAACTGGCAGTTCCATTTTCTGAGTACCAGAAAATATGCGAGGTCCCGACTGCAGGGTACATAATATCAGCAACTGATTCTGGCGAGGTCGTTCGTTGCAATAAATTCGCTCCCGTCCATGTAGAACAAGGGCTTTCTATTAGTAGGCAGCAAAGTCTTATTTTGTACGAAAATGCCACAAAAAGAGATAGCGGGATTAACATAATTGCAAGTGCTGCAATTCAGTCACAGCTATCAGATTTTGCAATTCTGACAGCGGATTATAAAGGGCGAAATAGTGATGTGATTTATCCTTTTGGTATATATTTTGGTTTCTCTTCGCCGATTTCAAATCCTGAAAGCGAAGAATCAAAACGTATCATGCAGGCATTAAAATGGGATGAGTGTCTAGATGATCTGGATGAAAATTTTCTCTGTGCGATGATGGATAAAATTCGCGGAAACGACACTGCGGAAATAGGTCATCCCGAAAAGCTCAAGCTAATGGATGAACAAGGCTGGTCAATTTCAGTAGTTTTTCGTAATGGACGATACCAAAAAAATATTGAACTTCTATCTAATGATCAGCTTATGTCAGAGTTCACGAAAACAGAAGGAGGTGCTAACTACTATCTGCAACATACATCCTCCCCTAAGTACCTGCCGAGCTGGAACAAATTTAAAAGCGATGTATTTTTGGTTCTCATGGGAAACAAAAAATGGGAGTCTTTTTTCGACGTATTGACAAGAGAAATAGAGGCGGATTCTTCTAATTCGACAGTATCAATTAGCCTCTATAATCCAGGAAACATATTGTTGGGCCTTTCCAAAGTATTTGGAGAAAATGACTTCAGATACCTGCCAAGCTTCCAGCTAGTCATTTCCGGAGAGAGGCAGACAACCATATATTTAGGTAATTTAGCTTGGAATGGCATTGTAGAAAACGCTAATGCTAATAAGTGGATCGAGAATTCATACGGTACAGTGGAGGATTACTTTCTTATGCTTGCCTTTGGCGAGCAGTACGTGAAAGAGGATTTGGCGTGCAAAGGTCTCGGGCTCCAGTATGCGATTTATGAAATTATCAATCCAGGAAAAGCTGATGAAAGTACATGTTTAATAACATTAAAAAACGGACTCGCTATTTCCAGGGCCCTTCTTGGGGAAGATCTATTCACAATAAAAGATTTTTACAGTTCGCACATAACATTGGGCAAGGAACTGGTCGAGATTGTAAGGGGTTGCTCCTTAGGGTTTTTAGGTGGATCAAAGTAAGTCTCGGCGTTAGAGCATGCAATTTATTTGTGTGCTCTATTAAGAGCAGTTCGCTGGTAAGCTATGAAGGTCCCAGGGGTCTAAATATTTATATCAGTAATGCATATTATTCAACATTGCTGGAAAATCCATAGATCAGCACAAGCTTGTGGATTGTCAAATCAGCATTTTCCAGCACTCGCTGAATATCCATTCCCTGCCATCTGCCGCACAAGAGCAACCGGGAAACGTAGGAAAGAGATATTCCATCCCGGGCCACCATCATCACCGTCGATGTCGTTCAGTCGCGTCTCCAGCGGCCTTTAGAGTTGGGCGCGATATAATGAGATCAATAGCTGTAAGAGCGATTCAGAGGAGGTGAGCAAAGCGGCCACTGGTAGCGTTGCGATATGTGAGTCTCAAGTCCATTGTGCGGATCGACCAACCGCCAGAACGGCGATCTTGGAAATGGCTGAACCTTGCGGTTCAGCCTCCTTTCTTTGTTAGAGACTGCTGTCTATCGCCGCGGCGATAGTGTCCAGAAGCCGATGAGATTTGATCTGGTCAGGATCGCCCCTGAGGTACTTAATAAGCTCCGGGCTGGTGAGGGTCTCCCACTCCGAAACGGAAAGCCGTTCGATCAGCGATTCGCTGTCCTCCACGAGTTTCTTGAACGGCTGGCTTTCATCTTTGTGAATCAGCGCTGCCATTCGGCGGGCGAGAGCATAGAGCCAAAGGTTGACCTCATGCGCACGGATATAAGAAATCCAATCGATCTGCGCGCTCAGCGGTTTGCGGACAGTCCGAGCCAGACTGTTAAAGATCTTGGTGAGCTCTGCCCCGATGTATAGCTGATCTGCTGGCGCAAGATGCGCACTCAACGCAGCGAGCTCGTCGGTGAAGGCACCGTCGGCATCGAACTTGAAGTAAAGCGAGCCACCTTTGAGTGCGGATTTCCAATGAGTAGTAAGATCACCCAGCCACTCGCGGGACACTTGTGCAGCATCAATGACCTTTAGCCCTAGCATTGGGATCAGAAGCGATTCCAAGATCCAGGGCGTGAAGTGATGGAGCCTTCCGAGGCGGCCCCGCACAGGCTGGAGGATGTCCTTCAGCTGTGCGTCGCTGAGTGGGCTCTCTATCGAGGCTGTGAGCCTAGCAACTAGATAGTGCTTAGCGGAAGAGTCGACATAGTTAGCCTCATTGATCAGCCAACACAGAGTCGTTTGCTGCTCACCGGGGGCGATCAGGTCGAGCATACCGAGGGTGTCGGCGGTGAAGGTGCCAGCGTTGATCGCGTCTTTAAAGGCATGGACACCAACCCAGGTCGGAATACTTGCTTTACATGCCAATAACGCACCGATCTGAGGGAGGGCTTTATCAAATCCAAGCGATAAGCAAATGAGCCTCAGTGCCTGGACGACCATTGCACGCCTGCGAGGATCTCCATCGATCGGGCTGGCACATTGCTGATCCAGCCAGTTCACAAGGGCTTGGGGCGCCTTCAGCCACAGTACTCTGATGGCGTAGTAGTCGCTCCAAGCGGTGTCGGTGGTTGAGTGTCCAAAAACTCGGTCAGGATGGTCGTTGGAAAGCAGAAGCTCTGTGAGGCTTTTGCGTTGGTAGTAATCAATGTCTAGGTAGCTTTTTCTTTCCTTTGGCGCCAATGCATTCGGCCGCGTTGAACTCAGATGTGCAAGCAGGTTGTCTTTCAGCTGGTCAGGCAACGACGTCTGGTCATCGTTGTAAAACTGACCGGCGTGCGAATGTGCCAAGACAAATCCTGCCGCATCCCATGCAGAGTGGAAGTCTGGGAGTGCAAGCCCATCGCTCCAAAGTTTCGTGGGAATCTTCTCGAAACGATCGGGATGGAGCTTGCCCTCTTTCAGGTAACCTTTGGTTTGCATGAGATCGTGCAATTCCGATCCTGAGCGATCGGCCAGCTCTGGATCGTCTAGCCACCAAGCAAGCACATCCCCTGACCGAGTGTGGTCGGTAAATGACGAGCGATAGCTTAGCCGAACTGGGTCACTCTCATCCTCCGGGGGCTCGGCGCTGGAGTCGAAAATGAGCTTCGCGGTCGGTGCTTTCTTGCCATCCGTGTACAAGGTGCTCTGAATAATCCCGTCCGCCAATTCGAAGAGGCTTGGCAACACGTCAAGTGGGATGGGAGTGGCTAGTAGCGGGTATTCGATGTTGGCTCGCTGAACAGAGTTGGACAAGTGGTAACCGGCGATAGGCCGTCCGTTTGCCGCTCGGATGAGGATCATGCGGTCGTGCAGCTTGCTTTCCGGTACAGCAAGTACCCTAAGCTTGACGTTGCCGTAGTAGCCTTTGCTCCAGGCCGTACAGCTCGCCAGCAGGTTCTGTATGCGGTTTGGCTCCCCTTGTGTAGCCTTGGAGTCTTCCGCGGACAGTTTCTCAGTCGTGATGATGAGGTACTCGCTGGTCGCAGTGCCAAGCGTGTTGAGAAGATCGATGCCTACGTTTTCCATATACGGATCGATCCAGGCAACCTGCGCGTCGTGGTGCCGTTCAAAAATCTTACGCAGCCACTCAGACAACTGCAGGCGGCTGTTACCACCGCTAACCGACAGCGTCTGGAAGAAATGTCCTTTGGATGCCTTTGGCAACAGCGACCCCACATCATCCTCGACGAGCCGATTTTGAGTGACCCACGGATCGTAAGTGTGCCCGCCAATCTCAGAGCGGTTGGGCCGGTTAGCTCGGCTAATTCGCCCGGCGGCTTCAAGCTTGTCCTTCGCAGTGTTTGGAACCTGCCTCGCGAGCCAATCCATGCGACCGTTTGACCGAATGGATTCGACGATTTGCATGTTCATATTCATGCTGCGAACGAAGTAGGAGCCAGTCTGCAGTACCAGATTCGATTCCGCTCCGTCAGTGCCGACGGCGTAGATTTCCAAGGTATAAGCAGTGGCAACGTGATTCTTAAAAGTGTCGATGCTGAAGATATGGTTGACGGGATACTCGACATCACTAGCGAGACGAGTGATGTAAGACGCTTGCAAGCCGCCGTCGCTGAAGGAGTTCACTATCACCAGAAGCTCGGCAGGATCTCGCGTTAGTGGCTCAAAGAGCGTTAGCGATGAGTTTTCCCCTTTGAGCTTCAACTCATATTTTCGGCGTTCGTTCTTGGTCAGGCCAGGCACGCAGACGAACTCGAAATCCCCGAGGCGCCAGGCGTCCAAAGTACCGAACTCCATTCCCGTATCGGCGTCCAGCGCGTCACACGCAACCCTCGCAAGCTTACTCTCGACCCTTCCAGTAGCAGCGAAGATCAGTGGTTTGATTGGCGACGAGACTGCGCCGGTGTTCGCGCTAGCAAAGCTAGTCGGGCTCAAACGTTTGGTGTGGTTGAAGTAGAAGTCTCGTGTTGGAAAATGCATCACTGGCCGAGCAATGGGTTTGCCACCAAAGCTGACATCCGAGACGGCTCCGACCAGTTTCTTATCCAGCTCGACACCCGCCCGGAGGCTTGCTTCCCGGAAAGTGGCTCCATCAAGGAAGCTTCGAACGAAAGTCATGAGCTTTCCCGCCGACGTATGAAGGGTCAGAGCGTGGGTTTTTACGGCACTGTCGGCGTCTAAAGGGGTTTTGCTGAATGTCCCCGTCCACTTATCTGACCGGAAGGTAGCTGGCAGCGACCGTCCATAGAGAAATCTGAGCTCGCTTGTGTTCTTGTGCTCGATCTCTAATACCCACAGTTGGGTGGCGCTGAGATTTTCGGTGTCGCCGAAGAGATCGTGTAGCCTGAAGTCAGACGCTAAGGAATCGAAGTTGATAGTCATCTTATTGCCTTGTAGTGAGAGACAACGTAGCCACCAGCTCCCGACACCGGTGCTGAAAGCTGAGAGCTGAGACGGCAGGCGCGTGAGGTGACGCGGCAGATACCGCTGGAGCGCAAACGGTGGGCGGAAAAAGGAGTACCGCCCCGGGATGGTAATAGGGTGCGTAGAGATTGGAAGCCCGGACTGCAGATATCCTCTGGCCAAGATAGTTTCTAGTAAGCATCCGCTTTGGGTCCAGGTTGTGTGAAAACGTTTTAGAGCAGGTTTGACAGTTAGGACTGGAACGAAAATCGCGTTCCTTCGCAAATTTCCGGCCTGCTGGTTAACCAAACTGCTGGCAGATATTACTTAGCAACGCAGACTTCAAAACGGCACATGCGTTTTCACACAGCTTGGGTCGAAAGCCGAAGATCAGCATAGTAAGGAAACGCACTCTTACGAAGCGACATGCTCTGATCGCCCCGGCGTATAAAGCAATTTGAATAACCGCGATCAGCGAGCAAACGTGCCCTCTCCTTGTCCTGAGGCTCAATTTCGGCCAGCATCGCAGCCTCGAGGTCGGTGAAATTCGACATTGACAATCTCGAAAACCTTTCACCGTTGCTCTTTCCGTAGACGGAAAAGGCGACACAGGTGGCCTATAGCAGGAGGCTGTAGCGCTTTACCGAAAGGTGCTTCTTGGAGAGGGAAAAGCCAAGGCGAGCCGGACCCATGAGTGCGTGTCGATCGGATGAGAAAGCTGAGGGGATTTGCTTAGACCTGGGTGAGGGGGCCCACCTCCGGTGGTGAAATGAAAGTCGACAAAAACTAAAAAAGGAATAGTTAAATGGGCAAGAAATCGCGGGAAAAGCGCGAGCGAAAGGCCGCGAAAATGAGCATGGATCCGCAGGGGTGGTCTCAAGATCTCTCGTCTTTGTTCCGGCGAGATGCGCGCGACTCGGAGCTCGAAAGCAAATTTCAAAATCGCATCGAGCGAACGCTAGCCGTGTTTCAACGGTACAGACGCATTGATACGGCCTTGGCTTTAAGTGTTTCCGATCTGTGGCCAGCGAATGTGGCCAGCCCCATCAAGCATATGTTTGCCTGGGCTGTGTTGCTGAGGATGGGCGAGCCGCCCCTCGACGTGCTTCCTATTGCTACGTATGAGGAGTTCACGGACTTCGCGAACGCGCTTTACGCGGTATGGCCTGACTTCCCAATGCTCGAAGATTTTTCCCCAGAGGCTGACTGGGGTCAGACGAGGGTACGGCTGGATTCAGACTTCGTCCCCATGTTTTACGGAAGTTGCATTGAGCGCACACCGGATTTTGTGGAGGCGTTTCGCATCTCCTATGGTGACATCGATACCGCACAAGCCGACATGAACCTCGCGGTCGCCGTACAGGCGCATATCATTGGATCAATACCCGATTTGTCCCGCGTGCCACTACCACAGCCCAGCAGCGGGCATGTAGAGGTACCACCTGAGGACTTCTGGCTGACGTGCCGGCCAATGCTTCTTCAACTCGGTCACCACTTGGTGAACCGGCGCTCCCAAGCAAGTAAAGAACTTGAAATAGGCTTTGGCGTTGTAAAAGCGCCTTTGACGCGCGACGGTTTCGGCAATGCAGTGATGCAGGGTCAGGTACTGCCATTTCTCGCTGTGACAGACGGAGAAAGTTGGGTGCCTATGTCAGTGCGAAGCCTTCCGTCAGTGGTGGTCGACTATTGGGCAAAACACCAAACTGCTGGCCTAGGAGCACAAGTTCACCGGATGCTCGGTCGCTTTGTCGCGGACCGATTCAGCCGCACTCATGTAGGTCCGATGACACTGATGATCGGCCACAAAGCGATAGATCACCTTCCTGTCAGCTGTCTTATCCCCGGCAAAGAGGGGGTCTACCTCATATGCGCGTGTGATCACGCGTCGTATGAGAAAGCTTCGCGCGCGTCGCAGGGTGCATATGCTGCTCTTAACCGTGGTGAGCTTGCGTATTTTCGCTTGGCAGATGGACGCGGCTTCAGCCTGGGTCGCGGGGAGGCGCGGGGGCTCAAAACTGATGAGGTCCGCATTCTGATTGTGCTGACTCAATCGAGTACTGAGCTTGGAATGATCCTTCCAGCCCAACGGCCTGCGAGGCTTATGCCATTGGCGGACTTCATTACGATCTTCGATGACCTGGATGAACCTGACGATATTGAGTCTCTCTGGAAGTTTGTCGACGGCCAAGATGGGATGTTCAGCCCTTTCTCAAGCGGACTTGCGGATCTTTTTGCTTCGTTTAAAGACAGCCACGGGGTGCTGGTCGAAGGGGCCATGACACCGTCGTTGCTGATGCTGGACACACATTGGGGAACCTCGCGTCGCTTCCAGGAGTTAACTTCATTCTGGTCCCGAGCCCCCATCAAGTTTCCCGACGATTCAACAGGTTGGCGCCTCACACAGGCTACAGAGGGCGTCACGAGAATGAATTCCCGGGCTCTGCCGCTGTTCGTATTTTCAACACAAACCGGCTCCTGTACCGTCCAGACCTTGGTTCCCATTACTCCGCGCCTGCATGTCATGGACGGGCGGATGCTGGAAATGTTTGCACATTTTCTCGCAGACCAGTTCTTCCGAAACCGCGACCTGCTCTCCAAATTGCCGTTCATGCAGCAACCATATCTGGTGCTCATATGTGAGGTGGATGCGGCGAATACCGTTGAACCTGAACAACCTCCCGAACCGCTTGCGACGTTCCCCGACGCAGTCTTCACCGCGTCACGAGTTGATGCACAGCCGCACAAATTACTTCTGAAGATCAGCACACGTGCTGTGCTGGCCGGCCTCAATGATGCCAAGGACGCATCTTTTGAGGTGAGATGCCTCATTGAAGCACTCCAATGCTGCCACGAGGAGGTTGGCCTTCCGTTTCCAGATGACTTGACCGACTTGCTCCAATCCCGAGCTTCGGAAGCCGCGCGATTCCAGTTGCAGCACACAAAGCGTGTTGTTGATGTTCCGGACTTCGTAGACCCCGTCGTTCCATCTCCGACTGATTACAAATTGGCACGCAAGCATCTGGCCGTGGCGATGCAGCAGTTAGGATTGAATCCAGGACGGTACGAACTCAAAGAAGCCAAGACGAAAATTGATGCCGGGCGGGACTTTCTTCGAGTCCATATTGAACAACGACTTGCTTCACTCGACAGGCATCAGCTCGTACGACAATGCATCGAACAGCATGATGCGCTCGTGGCGGCCGAAAGATTTGCCATCCTGAGAGCCCGCCAGAGTCTTTCGCATGACGTCGAGTACGACCGCCTTGAGGTTGTGGAGAAAGTTCGTAAAGAGCTTGGATCAGCGGCCCGCCACTATCGGTACCTGCTTGAAAAAGTTCTCAGTTCTTCTTGCAAGGGTGCCCAACCGGTCACCAACGATGTACTGCGTGAGCTAATCGGATTGGTAGATTGGTACAAAGTCCTGGCTGACGCCGGCGACGTCTTGCATACCGGTGTGGACGTCGGGGGTATTGAAATCGACGATTTCTACATACCTGAGGTTTTCTATTCAACCGACTCCGGGGAGCGTGGTACGAAATTCGCCCGTGAGTACGCCAAATCCCGGCTGGGCATCGACCTGAACGATCAGGATGAAGTAGTAGGTGCCTCGGAAGAGCTACTGTCTGACGAGAGACTGCGCCAGGCGTTCAAACAGGATCTGGGATTTGAATTGCAGCACTTGCTCAGTTCACTGGTGATTCTGTCCCAGCCGGTCCAATGGGGATTAGCTGACACGCTTGCACTTTCATACGTAGCGACCTCGGATAGGATCTCACAGCTCCTAGTCGAAAATCTTAAAGGACTCGAGATCACCGAGAGCACCGCAATTCTGGAGTTCCTGACGCTGTCAGGGCCCCACATTCTTCGCCTGGCAGGGCGGGACGTGGACGAGGCAGAGGTCCCTTACTGGGAACACAACAAACGAATCTACCGAT
The DNA here is from genome assembly GCF_019956275.1 of Pseudomonas sp. GL-RE-26. Classification (NCBI taxonomy): domain Bacteria; kingdom Pseudomonadati; phylum Pseudomonadota; class Gammaproteobacteria; order Pseudomonadales; family Pseudomonadaceae; genus Pseudomonas; species Pseudomonas sp. GL-RE-26. Next base: position 23,561 of record NZ_JAHBDI010000019.1, on the reverse strand, counting down.
ACGCCATCCGCCCACTGATTACTGAAGGAGAGTCCCTTCGATGGGGCGCAGAAGCGGCCAGTCGGGCCCTGAGTATCTGGAATGCCTCTGTGCGGGATGGATATCTTCCCGCCGACTTTGCGTGGCCTAATGTTGAGCCTCTCATCAGAGACGTTAAAGAAGGGATAGAGAAACGGCTGGAGGAACGAACAGGGGAAGTGCTTCTCCGGCACACGCCGTATATGGTACGAAATCTGGACTTTTATCGCAGGTTCCGCAGCGAACGGTTTGACGACGTTGGAGATTTTGACGTATTCGCGTACTGGCCGGAGACAGATACGTTGCTCGTTGCGGAATGCAAATACAACCAGCCGCCATATTCGATGAAAGATACTCGGCGACTCAGAGATAAAATCTTCGGTAAGAGTGAAGACGACAGAAGCGGCCAATTCAGTCGGATACTGCGCCGTAGGCAATTCTTGATTCAGCACAGATCACGGATGCTGGAGCTGCTCGGCTGGCCGACACCCACAGGCAACCAACCACGAAATCTCGAGATTTATGTCAGTCGAGAGGTCTACTACTGGATGGTCCATCCTCCGTACGAGGTCCCAACTGCATTTGCTCGAATAGATGCGTTAGACACCTGGATCAAAAAGCAGATCGTTGATCAGCCGGCGGGCGACTTGGCCACGGCAGCCACCGAGTAGCTATCGCACTGAATGCTCGCTGGATGGCGATCGTCGTCCAGCAAGCTTCGACATCTTCCCCTCAACATTGACTGATGAAGATCAGTGACCTGAGCCTTGTCCCGGGATGGGCATATTACCGGCGACAGAACACCTGACCTGCGCATCTTAGAGTCGGGGGGAAAACAGGGCTGAACTGTCTGCGATGTGGGCGAGCCGTCCCACGTACCTAGGCGGGTGAGAAAAACATTTTGCTGGGATAGCGACACATAGGAGCAAGTCGAATAACTTGGCGCTACGCCATTCATTAAAGGCTTAGCCATGAACAAACCGCTGAACCGCCCCTGATTTGCTAGACGCTGTGACCGGCCGGTTTGGGTCGTTTTTTGCCATTGCGTGGGTGTTTTTCGAGCAGGTTTATCCGCAAGAGAATATCCATGCTGGGATAGATGAAGGCGGGCAAGTGAGCTTGGAGGTTTGCCTATCCACGGCTCAAGCGTTAGATCAGCATTTCTCGGTTGTTCCCTAATCGCTTCCAGATCAATAGGGCGGTGAGTCGATAGTAATATCGGGTGGCGTCGGAGTGATCTTTCAGGTGCTGAGTGAAAAGCCAGCGCACATGCTTGAGCTGCCAGGTCCAGGGATTATCTCGCTGCCATCGTTGTTGAATGGCCGCTTGCATGACTCGGGCTTGCCGTAGGTGGCGTTGCTGGGTGGTCTTCGAGCCGGTCAGTACGCCGCTCAAGAACAGCGCCATATCGAAGGGCTTATTCACGCTCGACCTCCAATGTAGGCTGAAACCACATCGACCCGGTAATGCCCGAGTTCAACGCTGATCTGTTGGCGCGCCTGCTGATCAAGGTCGCGGTCAATGCGATAGCAGTGGCCACCATTGATCGGGGCGGCGTGGCCCGTGAGTTGCTCGTAACGCTCACAGGCGTAGGCCGCTCGCAGTTCATGAAAACCCTTCAGCCCTTGTTCATGCAGCGTTTCTCGGGCAGGGAGCACGGTCTGTTGCAGGAACGCGGCGTAGCTTTCGTCGCGGGCCAGCAAGTTGCGGCTATGGGGTGGCGACGCATGGCGAGCCAACTGCAGCGCCGCCTTCACCGCTTCATTGGCCACAACCCACCGCTGCGCTGAAGCCCCTGAGCGACCGCCTTTGGTGCCGTCCTGGATATTGATGCGGCCTAAGTGTTCGGCTTCGCGGTGCAAGCGTGGTAGGTCAGCCAGGATCGCTTCGCGCAAGCGCATGCCGGTTGTTCGGGCCAACAGGACAATCGCGGCCACCCGCTCGTGGTGCTGTTCGCCAAGTGCCTCGAGTACTCGCCAAACCTGTTGGAGGTCTTGGCCATCCGGCGCGCGGGTGCGTACGCTCGAGCGCTGCTGACCTAACGCCTGACTCGGGCTGGCGATCCTCACGTCCTGATCACCGCGCAGCGCAGCGAGGGTGCGGTTGACGCTGCTCAGGCGGTTCTGCGCGGTGGCGATGCAGAGTTCACCTTGCTGGATCTGCTGGCGCAGGTACGCGGCGTAGTCCTGCAGCGTCTGTCGATCGATCTGGCGCGCATCGTTGTAACCGGGGCCGTCCTCTGATCGACACCAACGCACGAACGCTTGCCAGCGATCGCTATGCGCTTTGACCGTGGCGAAGTGGCCGCCGGCAAACAGATCCTTGAGCGCTTGTGGGCCGGCGTAGCTCAGCTGGCGGCCATAGCCAAAGTTGCGGCCCTCACGCCGACCGACCAGAGCCATCATCATCACCGTTTTCGTTTGTTTGCAGAAAGAGCAGCAGGGCTTTCCAGTGAGGGCTGAGCCTGTCCACCTGCTGCCAGTGTGTCGGGCGGATCAGGAGGGCGTTCTCCTGGTGTTGCAGCAGTGCCCCTTCCTCGCGCAGTTGCTCGATCAGCAGGGCGAGGTGGGTAGGCTCCTGGGGTGGTGTGGCGACAGCGGCGACAGTGGCGACAACCCGCGTCGTTGCTGGCCTGGCGCGTGGCGACAGGGTGGCGACAGAGGCGGCGACAGGCCTTGATTCTGGCGGCGCTTGATGTTGCGCCTGGTAGCGGCGCACCGCGTCATTGAGGCGAAACATGGCGGACCTCGAAGGTTTTTCCGTCGCGGCTGCTCAGCCAGCGATGCGTGATCAGCACGACCAATAGAGAGGCGGTATGGTCAGCGCTCTTGCGGGCAAAGCGAGGGCCGTTGCGATTGACGTCACGGATGGTGAAGTGGGTCCAGCCTTTCTGCACCAGCCAGCGCAGCAGCCGATCCGCCTCTTCGCATCGGCTATTGACCGGCTCTTGTTCGGTCAGGCGCTGGATCTCGGCCAGGTAGTAATCCATCAACGTGGAGGCGCGCTGGATGTGTGCTTCCTCCAATGCACTGGCCTCTTCCACCATGGCCAGCACGCCCGCGATACGCAGTACATTCGCCGCGGCCTTGCTCGCGACAGACTGGACGCCGGCCAGCTCGCCGAACTCGCCAGACTGGCACTCGATGGTGTCGTGAATATCGATCCAGGCCCGTCGGGCCCGGGGAGTCAGCTCCAGCGTGGTGGGATTGAGTGAGCCATCCTGGTGAAGCAACCAGGGCTTTTGCAGCAGGGCGGTGATCCGCTGCTGGTAGCGCTGGACTTTGGCATCCCGGCTCAAGTCGATCGCCCTATAGAGCCGCTGGCCGGCCAGGCGCTCGGGCCAACTGATCAGACAACGGCCCAGGATGCCTTGGCCATTGATCACCGGGTCTTTGAAGAGTTGGTTGGCCAGGTAGGGTTGCAGCATCAGATGCAGGCTGAGACGGCGATCATAGGCCCGCAGGCTTTCTCCGGCCATGGAGCGCGCCCGGTCGATCGGGCTGCCATCCCACAGCATCGACAAGGTGGTGATTGCCTTGAGCAGATTCTCTTTGCTCATGGTGCTGCTACCCAAGAATTGGCCACCTTCATCATTGAACAAACCCATGCTGGGCAAGCCATGGCACAGGCTTTTGACCAGGGCCTCGATGGTCGGTTCGGCAATGATCAGTCTTGGCGGTACCGGTTCGGACTGCTCACCGCCTTCCGCCTCCGCGTGTTTCTTTGCGGTTTTGGGCTTGGCCATGATGTTGCTGGCGGCGCGATAGGCTTTGAGCTTTTCCGCATACTGGGTCCACTGCTGTCGTTCCCAGTCGCGCGCCGCCTTCAGTGCCAGATGGTCCACCGCGCTTTTGCGATCACCCGAGGACGCCACCGTCAGTAGGTAAAGGGACAGCGGATAGGTTCGACCGTCGAGTTGGACATTGGCATGACCCTGGCTCACCAGGGCAGTAGTAGCCAGTACCGATTGAGCGGCCATGGCGCAGGGCACGCCGATCACCTCGGCCAGTCGTTCGACCGCAGGGCCCAACAGATCCCCTAGGGCTTCGACCGGGTACGGCAGTGGCGCCTGCTGGTATTCCAGCAAGGGTTGTGGTGGCTCGAACGCTTCACACAGTTGCATCGCCATTCTCCTGAGATGATCGACTTCGTCCTCACTCATCCCGCCACGGTTGCTGAGTGTTATCAGGGATCAAGGTCCCTGCGACCTGTGAGGTTTGTCCACTGACGCGGGACTGGCGGCTCTTTACGACCGAGAGCTTGGGCATCTCATGATCTGGCCTCCTGAACACCGATAGCGGTGGGCGGGTGGAGGCTGCACTGGCTGACGAGACCGGTGCCGCGAGATCCTGAGTCAGGTGAAGGCAGTGAGGCGATGACCGGGGCGTGCCTGACTGTCAGTCAGGTGCAGTCCATTCCCTGGGCTGCGGCACCATCATCGGCATCGCTGTTGTTGGTGACTTTTCGGTGTTTGTCACGCCGATTGTCACGAGGGGGAAAGCCGCAAAGGCCCGTGCGAGCAGGGCTGCAGCAGTGTGATATGCGCCCGTCTCTTTAGGAGGCAAAGAGACGGGCAACAGGTTGGCGCAAGAAATGGCCAAGCGGATAAGTTGCTGCAGAGCAGCCAGGAGAAGGCCTGAGTTGCCGCAGTGGGCAAAGTTGAGAAGTAGGCATCCATCACATCGCTGTGACCGTGCGAGCCGCCGGACGCTAATCGCACTTGGGGTGAACCACCACGATGTGGCGTAGCCTCAAAGGTTCTGGCTACCTGGGTGCTGTCGAGGACAGCGCTGGTACAGTTCTGGTTTAGCGCTCGTTCTGCTCGTGGTCAACAGTACTTTGGGGGCGACTCTTGCGCCAATCGGTAGTGCTGGAAGACCTTGGAACCCGGTGGTTCTCCATGGCCGGGTGGTCGTTCGTCGGGTTTTAATGTGAGCCTGCGTAATTGCATGGACTTGACCATTTGCATTGTCACTGACCAGTCAATTGCAGTTGTGCGGATCAACCGTTTTCATTCGACTTGTCTGGTCTAAGCCCCTTTGGGTAATACTTTCCGATCCGATGCCATGTCCTCGTTAAAGCCATCTGGCACAGGCTTGAAACCTGAGGCTGGCGAGCGGTGGCTGGACTGGAACTGGCGCAGGCTCAGTACGTCGATTTCACCTGTAATGCAGTAGTCGTGGTTACCTCCCTTGACTCGTAATATGTCGCGCTTCCAGCGGTCTTTATAAGGTGCGCGGATACGACTATCACCGAAGCGGCGATTGTTGCATTGGATGATGTAGGCATGAATATCAAGGGCGGCAGACTCCACCAGTGCGTTGAATGTGTCGGTGTCGCTGTTCCACTCTGGAACAAACAGCGCGTCGACCTGGCCGCGTAGGTCTGCGCGGTAACGAATATTGGTTAGCTCGCTGCAAATCATGATGGCAAAGCGGAAATCACCATGCTGGATGACTGGAGGCTTTTGCCACTGTTGCTCTTGAGTGGGCTGCATCTGCAGGCCTGCTAGGCGAAAGAGTTCTTGCTCCTCATGAAATGCTGGACGCTGTTTATCCTGGCGATAGAGCATAAGCGAAGGGAACCCAAGACCGTCGTGGGTTAGCGAAGCCCAAACCTGGTGGCGCACATACTTTCTCGGTGCATGGAGGTACTCCACCCCGGTGATCAAAGATATGCCACGGCCCTTGAGCTTGTCGGCGATACGCATAAACCATTGGGGTGGTAAAGACACTTCCGGGAGGATCAAGTAACCAGCGCCGTCAGGCCGAGAGATCAGTTCGTTAATCAGGCGATTGATGCGTTGGTAACGGTGCAGGCCGTCCGGATCGGGCCACCCCATGATGGCGGCGGTAAAGCTTTCATCTTTGGTTTCCAAACTGGCCACAGCGATGGTCTGTTTTGCTTTGGGTTCTCCGTCCGGGATATGCAAAACCTGCTTTTTGTCGAGGTGGGGCATCTTGTGCTCGGTCAGCTCAAAACCGCGCAGTGCTTGCACCACCAACCCCAGTGTCTTGCGGCTGGAGGCGGCAAAAGGGGTGGGGGCTATGAGGTAGAGTTCATTGAGACTGAATGGGCGAGTGGCAAAGGTTAGACCAGACGGGGTGCCGCGTTTAAGCCTGAGCCAGTTCGCCAGTGTGGCGATGCCGTCGGTCATCTCGTCAGGCAATAGCTCTTCTGCGTCAAAAGTTGCGAGGTTTTTACGGAGTGGAATACCGCGCTGGCTGACCATTTCCTGAGGCAGGCCTGTAAAGCGCAAGGGGATATGCGCGAGATCGGAGCTGAACAGCCGAGCTTGAAGCTTCTGTATGTGCTGGCTGGTGATGTTCATTGGCCTGTCCAGGAAGTTACTCCAGATGACGAAGGCAAGGCTCTCCATATGACCGGTCATCTGGTTCTTCCAGGCGGTAGCCCCCGATTTGCTTAGGCGGGGAGGAAACGCAGAGACGATGCTCTGCGTTGTTACTTCCCAGATGGATCGCTTCCATAAATGTCGGGCCTCGGCTGGCAGGTTGGCAGCGTCCAGACTTTTGATCGCTAAAGTGCAGTCGTTCTCTACTTTAATGATCAGGCCATCAAGTGCATTGATGATCCTATCTAGGTATTCAAAGTCTTCGCAGGCGGTAGCCATGCGGATGATGCGCGGGAGGTATTGAGCCAGTTCGAAGAACTTCATCGGGGTTAGCAGATGCTCTATGACTGCGGCGAAAAAAGCATGGCGGTGTGCTTGCCAATCCTCCGGGGGGATATCGCGTTCGAAGGCTTCGTAGTTGCGAAGGCTGAGGGCAAAACCGGCGCGGTGCAGCGTTAGTGCATCGGTCTTTCGCAGATTGTCTGCTTGCTCTCCGGCAAGGTTGGTAGCTTTGAGCAGGTCCGTAGCCACGGTGTTGGGCGAATTCGGCAGGTCGGGTAACGCGCGCCATTCGCTTGCACGTTGGTTGATCTGTTCGGAAATGGCGTTGACCAGAGCGGTACCTGCAGACCCTGCAAGGATGAACAGCTTGTTTTTGCTGTTTTCAAAAGCGATGCGGTCTTCTTTGAGATAGCCAGGTTTGAACAGGATGCTGCCGTTATTTTTTTTAAGCAGGTCCTTGCCGCCGTCGCGACTGAAGATCCACTCCCAAAACTGCTCAATGGTTTTGATGTCGCTGGCGTTTTCCATGACCAGCAGAATGTCGTCCACATAACGGCCGTAATACAGTGGCACTACTTGTTGCTCGATGAACTGGTCGAGCCCGATTAGTGCCGCGTTTGCGACCACGGCAGACGCAGGCAACCCTACGGGTAAACCTTTTCCTAGTGGCGTTTTTTGTGCCCAGGCCAACAAGGCGGAAATGAACAGGCGGTTCAGTTTTGACTGCGATTCGCTCAGTTCAATTTTGGCTAATTTGAGGAAGCCGTCGTCGAGCATAAAGCCGGGGCTTAGCTCGTGATAGAAACTGCTTACATCGGCTGTCAGTGCCAATACTTTTTTCTTCTCGCTCAGGGCTGTGCGCATCGCCTTGATGCCACCGTCGCGCCATTCACGGAAGGGTCTGAGATAGGGTTTGAATGATCCAAGGGCCCACGTGCTGATCTCATCGTGCCGGTTACGGCGCAGGCGGCTGCCAAAGACGTTGCTGCCGAGCTGTTTGTCGAAGAGATCGCCGACTTCCATCATCCATAGCGATGACAGCACGTGAAAGTCGATGCTGCAGCGGGCCATGAGGCGGAATACGGCGGTGGGGTGGTTGCCGGCCTCAGTCGCGCTTACCCACTCGGCTTCCGGTGAGGCGAAGATCAGACTTGGATCCTGCTTTCCTTTGGCAATCTGGATTTCTTTGGGGGCCAGCGTCCAAGTGCCGAGAAATGCATGGTCTTTCACCCAATCCTCGTTCATGGCTTCGATTTGCTCTTTCAGGCGAGTGAGGTTTTTGCTCAGGTCGTCTTCATAGTTGGCAATGTCGAACAGCGAGGGGTTGGTTGAGTAGTAGAGGTCAACCTTGGCCTTGCGATAGGCGAGGCCAAGGTCGTGCAGCGATACCGACATCTGGATGACACTCATTTCTTAACCTTCGGCAATCCTGAGATATCCCGGATATTACCGAAAGCAAGCATGAGTGGGCTAAAGCATTGCAAGGCGCTCTATCTCTACTCACTGATTGTCATGAATGGACTACTGAGCCGCCCCTAGTTTAGTAGGCACTTTAACGGGCCGCTTTTGGCCGATTCTGTTGAAAAAGTCGACTTCTATTTCTACGGCAGAAAAGTACGCGTTCGAGATTGAAATTCGTGCGTTGCGCAGAAGGTTCAAGGCTCAGATTTGACGTAGCGGTGTGCAAAAATGGCATTTTCACCGTTCGATAAATGGGTAGCTCGGCCGGGTCGACTTTTTCAACACAATCGGCAGGTTGCAGTCCTTCAGTGCTTGGCTGACGCAATCGAGCTGAGTGGCACCCGCTGACACCTATCAACTGCAAACGGCTGGTCAGCGCGAATGCAAACGACTGGTCAGTGGCAATGCAATTAGGTGGTCAAGTGGGATGCAATTACGCAGAGTCCATGCGAGCGGGAATGCGGAGCCTTCCCGCTCGCATGGACTTAGTCGAAAAGGCCCCAAGAGCAAGGCTTGCGGCGGCGACAGTCGCCACTTCTGTCGCCATGCTGCAGGCCAGGTATTACAAGGGTTGTCGCCGGTGTCGCCGCTGTCGCCAAATCAACCATCACTCCATCTGGGGAGCGCTCACCGTATCGGCACAACGTTGTGGTCCCTGGTTTGATTGATCGCAGATGCCGACAGGTTGCCAGTGGCCGCTTTCTGGATGTGCTCACTCCACCAAGCCATCATCGGACGCCGGCGTTCGATGTAGTCAGCTCGGTTGTAAGCGCTTCGGACTTCGTCCTTGTCGACATGCGCCAGCGCGACTTCGATCAGCTCCGGATCCCACCCATGCTCGTTCAGGATGGTGCTTGCCATGGAGCGCATGCCGTGGCTGACCAAGCGGTCCTGGAAGCCCATGCGTTTCAACGCCATGTTGGCAGTCTGACTGTTGGCGTGGGTGCGCGGGTTTCTATCTGCCGGGAACACGTATTCCCTGTGGCCGCTGTGGGGCTTGAGCGTCTCCAGTAACGCGAGTGCCTGTTCGGTCAGCGGGATGGTGTGCGGACGACGCTTTTTCATGCGCTCCGGAGGGATGGTCCAGATGCGTTTGTCGAAGTCGATGTCTGCCCATCGGGTGGTAGCCGCTTCGGCAGGACGGGTCATGGTGTGCAGTTGCCATTCGATCAGGCAGCGGGTGATCCGCTTGATGCTGGCGTTTGCGATTTCGATCATGAGCTCGGAAAGCTCATCGGGTCGTAGCGCGGCCATGTTCTGTTTCTTGGGTTTTTTAAATACTGCGCGAATGCCACTGAGGGGGTTCGCAAAGATCAGTCCTGAATTGACCCCGTAGGTCATGATCTCGTTGAGCCGTTGGCTCAATCGCTTCACTGTCTCGAGGCTGCCTTTGGCCTCGATTGGGCGAAGCAGTTCGATGATCATTGGGGCGCTGATTTTTGAAAGCGGCGTTGTTTTCAGGTCTGGAAATACATGCAGCGTGAGCGACCGCCAAATGTCCTCGGCGTAGGCCGGCGTGACCGAGTCTTTCTTAAGCTCGAACCAGGCGGTGGCCACGTTCTCGAAGGTGTGTTCCGTTTCTGCGCGCTTGGCCTCATTCAGCGTATCGCGCTGCACCTTCGGATCGATGCCTTGGGCGAGCAGTTCGCGTGCTTCGACCGCCATCTTTCGGGCGTTCGCCAGCGAGAGCTCTGGGTAGGTGCCCAAGCCCATGTTGATGCGGTTCTTGGTCACCGGTTCACGGTAATTGAAATTCCACAGCAGAGAGCCGTTGCTGCGTACACGGAGTTGCAAACCGTCACCGTCGGTGAGGACGTAATCCTTGGGCGCGGGTTTGACTCCCTTGAGCTGTCGATCAGATAGGCGGAGGGCTGGAGCAGGCATGAGATTTTCCTCAGGCACTGATTTGGTATTCCAAAGGTTAGCACCGAATGGGTTGGAATACCGTTTGGAATACCCGAATGGCTGGAACTAAAAAAATCTCAGAAGACCGCAAAAGCGCTGGAGGCCGCGTATTTACTGGATCGCAGGCACAAAAAAAGACGTCCGTGGACGTCTTTAGATGATGAAGTGGTGGAGCCGGGGGGATTTGAACCCCCGTCCGCCAGTACTCCGCTGTCGGTACTACATGCGTAGCCGTGTCTATTAAGTTAACCCTCAGCGACCCGACGGGCAGGGTGCTTTGGGCGAGTTGTGTAAGTTTTAGCCGCTTCGTCCACAACGTACTGCACGGCGATTCTGTTCTATATGACAATCACTTTGGGTTTACAGACATCCCCTGGTGATTGCTGGACCCGAAGGTACCAGAAGCTCAGGGCTAAGGCTGCTTACGCAGCGAGAGCGAATTCCTGGCCGTAGTTATCGTCATTGGCAACTATAAGTAGTTGCAACAGTGGATTTACGAGTTCTGTTACCAACTCGGCATGCACCTAAAGTTTCGCAACCGGCGTCGAATCCTAAACGGCCCCGAGCCTGATGCTCTGTGAATCAAGTGAGCAGCAGGCCTATACAGTGTACGTCATCGCGCCCCGGAAGGCCAACCCGAAGGTTGACCACCACAGATCATGGGTTTGGCTGGTTGCTCTGTCTGTCAGCGAGTGCCAATGCCTGGGTGGCCTCGGTGACGCATTTTCTGTCGTCTCCGGAGGCTTGTGAGGCTTCGGCGCTGGATATCAGCCTTTTGATCTCCATTGAGGTGTTTGTGGCGTTCGCCGGCAGCGCATTCACTTTGCCTTTGAGCTCTTGCAGCTTGCTCGTACAAAGGTTGTTGTCCGCCGCAAATACAGGAGAGGCCAGCATTGCTGCTGAAATGAACAGGCCAGCGAGTGTGGTGCGTTTCATGGGTATCTCCTTGAGCTGATGGTCTCAGTGCTGCCGTATGAACGGACGGCCAAGCCGAGCCCGAAAAATCAGCCACGATCTGATGGGGCCTACCTCAAAGACTACGATTCAACGCAAGAATTCGGTTTTTTCAGACAATGTGTCGAGCTTTTCCAGGGATGGGGGGACACATTTCCAGAGACCAGATGCAACAAAACCCGCAACTGGCGGGTTTTGGTTTGCTTCGTAGCGGGCGCAGCCGGGCTTTGAACTCCCGGCCGCCAGTACTCCGTTGTCGATGTACGCCAACGTGGCCCGCAAGGTCAACCCGAAGGTTGGCCTTGAACTGAGTTACTTCCCGCCTTTGTGCGCGTTCGTGACGTCCATAATGGTTTGGTTGGTCTCGGCGATGCAATCATTAGTACCTGCCTTGGTGCCTTTTGCCTGGTCGGCTTTGGCTTTCTTGACGGAGGCCTCCACCTGGTCAAGCATTTCCCCGGGAATCTGTGCCTTGCCGTTTTCGATGGTTTGCAGGTTGACCGCGCATTGGTCTTTTTCGGCCGCAAACGAAGTGGAAGCCATCATGGAAGCAGCAACGAACAAACCTAAAAGCACAGAACGATTCATGTGTTTCTCCTTGAGCTGAAGGGCCAGACATTGCTGGCCATCAAATCGGTCTACCGAGTTTTTGGAAGGTTCCGCATTAGCGGGACTTCATCAGTGGACTGCGGCGGCACATCAGGGTTCTTTTTTCTGCTGTAGAGCTGTCGATTCCGACAAGAAGCGTTAACGAAGGGCACCTTTATGCACCTTCCTTTAGATCCTGCTATCAGGGCACCCTAGCCTGGGTAACGCGGTCCACCAGATAGACTAGTCCGTGGTAGTCAATGCCGCCATGTTGCGTCAAACCGATCTCACAGGTGCGGCTGGTGGAGATCCCCTCGCTGCATTGCTGCACCGCGTCCTTGAGCGTGCGCAACGAATGGGCGTTCAGTTCCGGGGTGGTGAAACCCTTGTCACCGGCGAAGCCACAGCAGTGAATACCTTCGGGAATGATCACGTTTTTGCTGCACTTGCGCGCCAGGTCGATCAGCGCCTGGCTTTCCCCGAGGTGCTGGGTGCTGCAGGTTACGTGCACGGCGATGAGGGCCTCCTGAGGCGTGAAATCCAGGCGATCCATCAGGTGAGTGCGGATGAAGCGTACCGGGTCATACAAGTCCAGACGGACTTCGCCGAGGTCTTGAACCAGGCGCAAGGTGCAGGGGCTGGTGTCGCAGTAGATCGGGTCGAGCCCGCCACGGCTGGCGTGGAGCAGGGCGCCGATCAGTTCCTGTCGTTTGTGTTCGGCTTGTTCGGCGTAGCCTTTGGAGGCGAATGGCTGACCGCAGCACAGGTTGTCGAGGTTGTCCGGGAAAACCACCTGATAGCCGGCCTTTTCCAGCAGGCCTCGGGTCTTGTCGTGCAGCGACATTTGCTCCGTGTCGCCCGCCGCCGGACCCATGACGCGGGATACACAGGCCGCAAGATAGACCACGCGCGGGCGCGCATCCGTCACCGTCGGGCTGAAGCGAATGGCTTTTTCCGGTTGCGGCATCGCGTTGGTCCATTGCGGGACCTGACCCTTGGACAGGCGCGTCAACGTTGCCGACAACTTCGCCAATCTCGGCGCCCCCAGCAATATACGCGCACCATTGGCCACGTGCAGGGTGAAGCGTGCACCTTGCAGGGCCGTGGCGAAATGTCCTTCAAGCCAGTTGGCGGTTTTCGTATGCGTCGCCTTCCGGCTACGCAGCTTTTTCACCAGTTCGCCGGTATTGATGCCTACAGGGCAACGCTGTGCGCAGAGGCCGGTCGCGGCGCAGGTATCGATGCCTTGATAGTCGTAGGCGGCTTCGAGTTCGGACGTATCGATGCCCGCGCGTTTCTTCGCCTGGATGTCGCGCCAGATCACGATGCGCTGACGCGGGCTCAGGGTCAGGCCTTTCGACGGGCAGACCGGTTCGCAGAAGCCGCACTCGATGCACTTGTCCACAATCTCGTCAGCGGCGGGCAAGGGCTTGAGGTGTTTGAGGTGGATTTGTGGGTCTTCGCTGAGCACGACGTCCGGGTTGAGAATGCCGTTGGGGTCGAGCAGTCGTTTGAGTTGCCACATCAACTGGTAGGCATCGCTGCCCCATTCCAGTTCAACGAACGGTGCCATGTTGCGCCCGGTGCCGTGTTCGGCTTTCAGCGAACCACCAAATTCCACCGCCACCAGTTGCGCCACGTCGTCCATGAACGCCTGATAGCGTGCGACTTCTTCCGGGTTGTTGAAGCCTTGGGTGAAGACGAAGTGCAGATTGCCTTCCAGGGCGTGTCCGAAAAGGATCGCTTCGTCGTAGTGATGTTTGTCGAACAGTTCAATCAGGCGGTTGACGCCGATGGCCAGCTGTTCGACCGGGAAGGTGACGTCTTCGATGATCACCGTGGTGCCGGTCTTGCGCACGGCGCCGACGGCCGGGAAAGTGTCTTTGCGGATGGCCCAGAGACGGGCGTTTTCCTGCGGGTCTTCGGTGAAGTCGACCTGCTTTTCCACCGGGAACGCCTTCAGCGCCGCCATGATCTGCGCCAGTTGCTCGTGCAGCAAGGTGGACGACGCGGCGCGGGATTCGATCAGCAAGGCGCAGGCATTGTTCGACAGATGCTGTACGAAAGCGGGCATGCCGGGTTTGTCCTGCACCGAGCGCAGGCTGCGGCGGTCCAGCAGTTCCACGGCCGACACCGGTTGGCTTTTCAACACAGTGACCGCGTTGCAGCAGGTTTCGACATCCGGGAACACAATCAGGGCAGAGGCCTTGTTCGGGTGGTCGATCACTGTGTCGTAGGTCACGGCACTGATGAACCCGAGCGTGCCCTCGGAACCCACCAGTAAGTGGCTCAAGATATCCACAGGCTCGTCGAAATCCACCAGGGCATTGAGCGACAGGCCGGTGGTATTTTTCAGACGGTATTTGTGGCGAATTTTCGCAGCCAGTTCGGCGTTTTCCCGGGTCTCGCGGCCCAGGGTCGCCAAACGTTCCAGCAGGGCGGCGTGGCTTTGGCGAAACGCCGCGACGCTGGCGGCATTTTCAGTATCGAGACGACTGCCGTCGGCCAGCACCAGACGAATGCCGGCCAGGGTGTGATAGGTGTTTTGCGCCGTGCCGCAGCACATGCCGCTGGCATTGTTGGCGACGATGCCGCCGATCTTGCAGGCGTTGATCGAGGCCGGGTCCGGGCCGATCTTGCGCCCGAACGGTGCCAGCCAGGCATTGGCCTGAGCGCCGATCACCCCAGGTTGCAGGCGGATTTGCGTGCCTTGGCCGCGAATTTCGCGAGCGTTCCAGTTATCCCCCAGCACGATCAGTACCGAGTCGCTGATGGCTTGGCCGGACAGGCTGGTGCCGGCGGCGCGGAAAGTCACCGGCACCTGATCGCGTTGCGCCAGTTGCAGCAGTGCCACCACTTCGTCTTCGGATTCGACGCGGATCACCAGTTGCGGAATCAAGCGATAGAAACTGGCGTCGGTGCCGAAGGCCAGGGTCGACAGCGGGTCGTCGAAACGTCGCTCTTGGGGAATCAGTTGCTGTGCATCACGCAGGAAAGCAGCCGGTAGACTCATTGGTCCTCCAGGATCAGTACCACCAGGTCCTTCGGACCGTGGGCGCCGTACGCCAGCACTTGCTCGATGTCGGCGGTCTTCGACGGGCCGGACACTAGCAACGCGTTGGTCGGCATGCCCTGGGCCCATTCGAACTCCTGCTGCACCTGATAGAAGTTGTCGCGGATTTCGCTGGCCTTGAGCAGAGCGAAATGCACCGGTGGCACCAGGCTCATCAGACGTGGTTCTTCCCGGGTCGGCCAGAGAATCAGGCTGCCCGTGGCAGCGATGGCGCCGAGGGTTCCAGTGATGCTCGCCGGGGTGTCGTTGAACAGCTCAGCCTTCCATTCTTCAACCGGACGGTCGTAGGCCTTGAGCATTGGCAGGTCGGGATTATTCGCCCAGTGCTGCGTGATCCTTTGGCCGTGGGGCGTTGTCGGTGCGATCAGCAGACTCGGCAACTGGCGGTCCTGCAGCAATTGCGCGAGTAGCGTCGGCCACTGTTCACCGGACGTCAGATGAATTTCCGTGTGCACCGCTTCCATCAATTTGCGCAGTTGCGCAATGCGCTGCTCCGGCGCGTAGGTGTAAGGCTGGGTCACCAGATCGACATCGAAGTCGTCAGCCACCGGCGTGGTGCCTGTCAGGCTTTTACGCAGCTTGCCGAGGATATTTTGCTTGGCGCTCATCAACGGTCTCCCTGTTTGGCCAAATGTTCGCGGGCCATGTCATGCAGCGAGCGGGCAGCGGGTTTCGGTGCGCTGTGGTTTTGCGTCCACGGGCCGACGTTGCTCGGCGTGAGGGCGCGCAAACGGGTGGCGAAGAAACCGAACAGGCGATACAGCGTCGGCGAGCTGTTGAGCTTCGCCCAGGCGTTCCAGATGAACCGCTCCTTGCGCGAGTACTTGCTTCCTTGGCCGCGCATCACTTGATGGGGGCTGTCCGGGGCTTTGACGTTTTCCTCCCGAAGGCGCCGTAACAGAGCAGGGATCGGGATTTTCACCGGGCAGACTTCACCGCAGGCGCCGCACAGCGACGAGGCGCTCGGGTGATCCGGGACTTTCGCCAGGCCGACCATGTGCGGGGTGATGATTTTTCCGATAGGCCCGGGGTAAACCTCCCCATAGGCGTGACCACCGATTCGGGTGTAGACCGGGCAATGATTCATACAGGCGCCGCAGCGAATGCAGTTCAGGGTCTGGCGCAGTTCGCTGTCGGCAAAGGCCTGGCTGCGGCCGTTGTCGAGCAGTACGAGGTGCACTTCCTGCGGGCCGTCGAGTTCATGTTCCTTGCGCGGGCCGGAGATCATGTTGACGTAGGTGGTGATTGGAATTCCGAGGGCCGAGCGGGTCAGCAATGACAGCAACGGCACCACGTCGCGCAGGTTTTCCACGACTTTTTCGATACCGGTGACGGCGATGTGCACGGGTGGCACGGTGGTGGTCATGCGACCGTTGCCTTCGTTTTCCACCAGCAGCAGGGTGCCGGTTTCGGCCACGGCGAAGTTGACGCCGGAGACGCCGATGTCCGCTTCGAAGAATTTCTGCCGCAGGACTCTGCGGCCGATCTGAATAAGTTGGTCTACGTCCTTGGTGTATTCCACGCCAAGTTTGTCGTGGAACAAGGACGCGACCTGACCGGCGTTCTTGTGGATTGCCGGCATGATTATGTGTGAAGGCTTCTCGTGGTCGAGCTGGACGATGTACTCGCCCATGTCCGATTCCAGGCATTCAATGCCCTGTTCAGCGAGGAAATGGTTCATCTCCATCTCTTCGCTGACCATCGATTTGCCCTTGATCACTTGCCGCCCCTCGTGAGCGCGGATGATCGAGAGGACGATGCCATTGGCCTCGTCCACCGTTTCCGCCCAGTGCACTGTCACACCGTTGCGGGTCAGGTTCTGTTCCAGTTGTTCGAGCAACTCGGGCAACTTGGAGAGCGCGCGGGCACGGATTGCATTGCCCAGCGCACGCAAGTGTTCTCTTTCATAGGCATCGCTGAACGCCGCTGCCCGTTTGGTCATCAGTGAATCCATCGCCTTGCGAAAGTTGCCTCGCAATTGCGCGTCACCCAGTGCCTTGCGGGCGCGGGTGCGGAAATCTTCTTCTACGGCGACCGTAGGAATAATCGTCGAGGTGCTCATCGGGCACCTCCGGTACGCTGCCAGAGGAAACTGGCCAGATGCTGACCGCGCAACGCTTCCTGCTGTTTTTCCAGCGAGCCGTTGATGTTCATCAAACAACCGCAGTCGGCACTCAACACCTTGTGCGCGCCAGATTCCTTCAGCGCCCGGGTCTTGTCAGCCACCATCGCGCCGGAAATGTCTGGCATACGGACGCTGAATGTCCCGCCAAAGCCACAGCATTCACTTTCGTGATCGTGATTGACCCGTTCCACGTTGCTCAACTGCGCCAATAATTCGCGGCCGTGCAGGTGGGTGTTCATCTCGCGGCGTGCCGAGCACGAGGTGTGCAGCGCCACTTTCACTGGCTCGCCGCTGTCCTTGAGCTGCACCTTGCAGACAAACAACAGGAACTCGGCCAGTTCGTAGGTTCTGGCAGCCAGCGCCTGGACCTGTTTCAACGTGTCCGGCTCGTCCTTGAACAAGTCGGCGTAATGTTCGCGCAGCATGCCCGCGCAAGAACCCGACGGCACCACCACCGGATAGTCGCCGGCAAACAGCGCCAGTTGTGAGCGCGCCACGGTCCGTGCCTGTTCGGTGTAACCCGAGGTGTAGGCCGGCTGGCCGCAGCAGCTTTGCCCTTGCGGGTATTCGACACGAATGCCTTCGCGTTCCAGTAGGTGGATCGCATCCATCCCGGCTTCCGGGTAGAACAAATCGACCACGCAGGTCCCGAACAGGTAGACCCGTGACGGTTTCTCGCTGGGGTACTGCCGAGGCTCGGGCAGTGGCGGGGCGACACGGGTCGCATTCGGCACGGCGTTGTAAAAAAGCTCGCTCATCAGGCGGTCTCCGGGTGGTCCCGGTTATTCGTCTGTCGAGGCTGCTGAATATAGAGCCGGAAGCTTTCAGCAGCCTTACAGACCGGGGTGTGAATAGCGGACGCCGGGGGCGTGGCCCAGCGTCGGTTTTTATCGTGTTGCCTGTAGCCCTTAGTGCACCAGCATGCCGGTGAACCAGTAGGCCTGGGCCAACGTGATCAAGCCGACAATCGTTGCAAAGAATAGGCTGTGCTTGAGGGTGAAGCGGAACAGATCCGATTCTTTACCCACCAGGCCGGTCGCGGCACAAGCCACGGCGATCGATTGTGGCGAGATCATCTTGCCGGTCACGCCGCCACTGGTGTTCGCCGCCACCAGCAAGGTGTCGTTGACACCGA
The DNA here is from genome assembly GCF_019956275.1 of Pseudomonas sp. GL-RE-26. Classification (NCBI taxonomy): domain Bacteria; kingdom Pseudomonadati; phylum Pseudomonadota; class Gammaproteobacteria; order Pseudomonadales; family Pseudomonadaceae; genus Pseudomonas; species Pseudomonas sp. GL-RE-26. Next base: position 5,668 of record NZ_JAHBDI010000019.1, on the reverse strand, counting down.
TCTGGTGTGCGGTGGTCGCTTGCAGCGAACTGAACAGGGCGTTGGACGAGGTATCGGAACCGGTGAGGAACACGCCCAGCCAGCCAAGGAATGGCGAGAAGAACGGGAAAGCTGCACCCGTCGCCGCCAGTACCAGGGCCATGGTCGAGGACATGCCCGAGTAGTTGGTCACGAAGGCAAACGCCAGCACCATGCCGATGGACAGGATTGGCCAACGCAGTTCGTAGAAGGTCTCCTTAAAAGTGGTCAGACCAATTTTGAGATTGACCTTCAAGACCAGCATCGAGATGAGCGCCGAGAAGAAAATCGCTGTGCCAGTGGCGGAAATCGGGTCCAGTTTGAACACTGCCGGAATGGCGGTTGGCGCGGCCACGATCGGTGCAACCTTGACTACCATCTGGTCCAGGTGCGGGATGGCGAAGTTGAACACGAAGCTGTACATCGAACCGCCGGCGGCGAACATCGCCTTGAACGGCTTCAGGGTCCAGATGGTGACCAGTACGGTCAGGATCAGGAACGGCGACCAGGCCTTGAAAATTTCCCCAAGGCTGTAAGGCGAAGCCACGGTGGTGCGCTTCTGGCCGAAACCACCGACGCTGGCGCTCACCACGGAGGCCGAGACAGCGCCGACGATGTGTTGGCCAGCGGCGCGTTTTGGTTGCCAGACTTTCAGGAACAGGGTCAAGGAAATCAGGCTGGCCAGGGCCGAGGTGATGTCCGGCAGTTCCGGGCCGATGAAGTTCGAGGTGAAGTACTGGGTGACGGCAAAGCTCAAGCCGGCCACCAGGGCTGCCGGCCAGGTTTCCCGTACGCCGCGCAGGCCGTCCATCATGAACACCAGCCAGAACGGCACGAACAGCGACAGCAGTGGCAGTTGGCGGCCGGTCATGGCGCCGATCTTGAACGCGTCGATGCCGGTGACTTGCCCGGCAACGATGATCGGAATGCCCAGGGCGCCGAAGGCCACCGGCGCGGTGTTGGCGATCAGGCACAGGCCAGCGGCGTACAGCGGGTTGAAGCCAAGACCTACCAGCAGCGCGGCGGTAATCGCCACGGGTGCACCAAAACCGGCTGCACCTTCGAGGAAGGCACCGAAGCAGAAACCGATCAGCAGGACCTGCAGGCGCTGGTCATCGGTGATTGACAGGACCGAACTGCGGATGACTTCAAACTGCCCGCTCTTGACCGTCAGTTTGTAGAGGAACACCGCTGCCACGATGATCCAGGCAATCGGCCACAGGCCATAAGCGAAACCATACCCGGCGGCGGCGAACGCCATATCGACCGGCATCTGGAAAGCGAAGATCGCCACCAGGATCGACAAAGCCAGGGTGATGCTGCCGGCCACATGCCCTTTGAGGCGGAACACGGCCAAAGCCAGGAAGAAAAATACGATGGGGATGACGGCGGCGAGTGCGGACAGGCCGAGGCTGCCGAGCGGGGTATAGAGCTGTTGCCAGGTTTGCATATGGGGTGGCCCCTAATTGTTGTTGGTCAGGCACTGATCAGCGTTCTTGGATAATTGGTAAGACCAATTTACAATCGCTGTTGGCTAGGGTAAAAGCCTTGTAGGCGGTGTGTCAATTTGCCGCCCTAAAACTTTTGTCGAATGCAAAGTGCGCAGGTCGTCTGTCTGGTATGACCAAATGCGCTGTGGCAGGTGCTGGCGCGGCGCCGATAGGCCAGAATAGAGCCCCGGCGAGCCGTCGGATCGTGGAGTAATCGAGTTATGGGGTTTGATCAGATTCGTCAGCGCCGTTTGTCTGACGATATTGTCGAGCAGCTTGAGGGCATGATCCTCGAGGGCACGCTGAAAGCGGGTGAGCGCTTGCCGGCCGAGCGCGCGCTGGCCGAGCAATTTGGCGTGTCACGCCCTTCGTTGCGCGAAGCCATTCAGAAGCTGACCGCCAAGGGCCTGCTGGTCAGCCGCCAGGGCGGCGGCAACTATGTGGTGGAATCACTGGGTAGCACCTTCAGTGATCCCTTGTTGCATCTGCTGGAAAGCAATCCCGAGGCGCAACGCGATCTGCTGGAGTTTCGCCATACGCTGGAAGCGTCTTGCGCCTACTACGCGGCGTTGCGTGCCACGGAGGTGGATCGCGAGCGGCTGACCGCGGCATTCAACGAATTGCAGGACTGCTATTCGCGTCACGAAGAAGTGAGTCGTGCCGAAGAGGGGGCGGCGGACGCAAGCTTTCACCTGGCGATCGCCGAGGCCAGCCACAATGCCGTGTTGCTGCACACCATTCGCGGGCTGTTCGACCTGCTCAAGCGCAACGTGGTGACCAACATCGGTGGCATGTACAAGCAACGCACTGAAACCCGCGACATGCTGATCACGCAGCACCGGGAGTTGTATCAGGCGATTATCGAAGGGCGGGCGGAGCAGGCGCGAGAAGTTTCCAGTCGACACATTCTGTATGTGCAGGAGGTGCTGGAAGAAGTGCGTCAGGAAGTGCAGCGCATGGCCCGGGCGGAGCGGCGCAAGGGGATGTGAGGCGGTAGCTTGATTGTGGCGAGGGAGCTTGCTGTGGCGAGGGAGCTTGCTCCCGTTCGGCTGCGCAGCAGTCGTTAGCAGTTTTTGTGAGGGGGGCCGTCAAGCGAGGGGCGCTTCGCACCCCAGCGGGAGCAAGCTCCCTCGCCACAAAGTCGCATCAGGGCAGAAAAATCAGTCTTCCTTGCCCTTGTTGCGCACCGCGCGCTGCAACTCGCGACCGGCGTCGCGTTCGCGCTCGGTATCGCGCTTGTCGTATTCCTTCTTGCCCTTGCCCAGGGCGATCTCGCACTTGACCATGTGCTTGCTCCAGTACCAGGACAGGCACACGCAGGCGTAACCCTTTTGCTGCACGGCCGCGGCCAGCTTTTCCAGCTCGCGCCGGTTGAGCAGCAATTTACGGGTGCGCACCGGGTCCGCGATGACGTGGGTGCTGGCGGTCGTCAGGGGCGTAATGTGGCTGCCGAGCAGCCAGGCTTCGCCATCCTTGAGCAGCACGTAGCTGTCAACCAGCTGCAGCTTGCTTGCCCGCAGACTTTTTACTTCCCAGCCGGCCAGGACCAGACCAGCCTCGAAACGATGTTCGATGAAGTAATCGTGTCGCGCCTTTTTGTTTTGCGCGATGGTCCCTGTTGGGTGTTTCTTCTGTTTAGCCATAGGGGCGGCATTATAGGGAGTTGCACGCGAGTCGGCTACGGTGTTGCTACGTGCTTGAGCAGGTTGATTGAATCCCGGACAATGCGGCCTCTTTTTTGAACGCTTGGGCGTGATAACGATGTCGACAGACAAGGTTTCTGTCCACGGCAGTTGGGCTAGCCGCTGGGTCTTCATACTCGCCGCGACCGGTTCGGCCGTGGGGCTGGGTAGTATCTGGAAATTCCCGTACATGGTCGGCGTCTATGGCGGCGGCGCCTTCGTGTTGATGTTCCTGGCCTGCATCGCGCTGATCGGGGTGCCGGTCATGCTGGCGGAAACCCTGATCGGCCGGCGTGCCCGGCAGAGCCCGGCCAATGCATTGAAGAACCTGGCGGTGGAGGCGGGGCACTCGGCCAAATGGTCCTGGGGCGCGTTTGCCGGGATGATCACGGCGTTGCTGATCCTGTCTTTCTACAGTGTGGTCGGCGGCTGGTCGCTGGACTACATCATCGACATGGGGCGTGGCGATTTTCAGGGCGCGACGCCTGATCAGGTGGGGGCTTACTTCGGCAATGTGATCGCCGATCCCTGGCGCCTTACACTTTGGCACACGATTTTCATGCTGTTGTCAGCGGTGGTGATCGCCAGGGGCGTGGTTGCCGGGCTTGAGCGCAGTTTGCGCATCATGATGCCGTTGTTGTTCGTGATGATCCTGGTGCTGCTGGGCTACAGCATGACCACCGGGCATTTCATGGACGGCGTGCATTTCATGTTCGACTTCCACCCGGAAAAGGTCCTGGACGGCTTGTTGCCCGCGATGGGGCATGCGTTCTTTTCCCTGAGCGTGGGCGTCGGCTCGATCATGATCTACGGCGCCTACATGCCGAAGAACTCGTCGATCTCAGGGACGGTTGTTGGTGTGGCGCTGCTCGACACCTTCGTTTCCCTGGTGGCCGGCCTGGCATTGTTTCCGATTGTTTTCGCGGCGGGCCTGAATCCGAGCGAAGGGCCGGGGCTGATGTTCGTCAGCCTGCCGTTTGCCTTCGGTAACGTGGCGTTCGGGCAATTGATGGGGGTGGTGTTCTTCGTGCTGGTGGCGGTCGCTGCCTGGAGTTCGGCAATTTCCCTGCTGGAACCGATGGTGGCTTACCTGGTCGAGCGCACTAAAGTGAGTCGTACCTGGGTGACCTTCTGGCTGGCTTTCAGCTGCTGGTTTGTCGGCCTGGGTACGGTGTTCTCCTTCAATATCTGGAAAGAGGCCAAGTTCTTCGTGAACGAAGGCGGGATGTTCCACCTCTACCAATGGGGAGCCGCGGGTGGCCTCGACTTCTTCGGTGTGATCGATTTCTTCACCTCGCGACTCATGCTGCCGCTTGGCGGTTTGTGTTTCGTGGTGTTTGCGGGCTGGATCATGGGGCGTGAAGCGGTGCGCGACGAGCTGTCGATCCGTAACCCTGCGCTGTTTGGCCTGTCCTTGTTCTTGATGCGCTATGTGGCGCCCATCGGCATTCTCGTAGTGTTTGCCGCCCAGCTGTGGAAGTGACGCTGACATGACGACACACATTTCACGTTCGGCCTTGCTGCCGTACCCGGCGCAAGCGCTGTATGACCTGGTCAACGACGTGGCGCGCTATCCGGAATTTCTGCCGTGGTGCTCGTCCGCCGAAGTCCTGGAGAGCTCACCCGAGCATATGCGAGCGAGCGTCGGCGTGGCGAAGGGCGGGCTCAGCCAGCATTTCGTGACGCGCAACACCCTGGTTCCGGGGCAGTCGATCGAAATGAACCTCGAAGAGGGCCCTTTCACCCAATTGCATGGCATCTGGGTATTCAAGGCGCTGACCGACAAAGCCTGCAAGATCAGCCTCGATTTGTCGTTCGATTATGCCGGACCATTGGTTCGTGCCACCCTGGGGCCGCTGTTCAATCAGGCGGCCAACACTTTGGTGGATGCGTTCTGTCAGCGCGCCAAGCAGATACATGGTTGAGGTCATGATTGAAGTCGAGGTGGTCTACGCGGCCGTAGACCGTCAGGTGCTGCTGACAGTGGTCGTACCTGTCGGAACGACCGTGCGGGCGGCCTTGCACAGGTCGGCCGTGGCAGAAGAGTTTCCGGAGCTGGATCTGACCCATTGCCCTGTGGGGATCTTCGGCAAGTTGGTAGCTGACGCGGAGAGTCGGGCAGTCCAGGCCGGGGATCGCATCGAGATTTACCGCCCGTTGCTGGCCGATCCGAAAGAGGTGCGCCGACTGCGCGCGGCGAAAGCTGCCGAGGCCAAAGCGCGGAATCAGTGAGTGGCTGGAACGCCAGACAATAAAAAGCCCGGGCATGCCGGTAATGCCGATCAGTTAAGCCTCATTGCTTGACCTTTGGCCGCAAGAAATCAAAATCCGATGCCTGAATAGGCATCGGATTTTTTATGCGTCTGGCTCGGGCACTGGAACTGACCCACAACTTCGTCTCGACTCCCAATTCCCTCGAGGGATTGGACTCGTTGCTTGATCCATCGCTGGTCGAACAGGCCTTGGAACAAGCCGGTG
>NZ_JAHBDI010000018.1:0-87098 GCF_019956275.1 Pseudomonas sp. GL-RE-26 | reverse complement strand
GTCGCGCCCACCCCGACCGTCGCCGAAAACGCTGGCGCACAACCTGCAGGTGCCGCAATGACCCAGACCCAGCAAGACATCCCCGTCACACCGCTGCGCACCACCCCGCAAACTCGCGACGAGGCATTCACCCTGCTGGCGGGCATCGCGCAGTTCTTCAAGCAGACCGAACCCCAGAGCCCCGTCCCCTACCTGATCGAACGGGCGATCAAATGGGGCAACATGCCGCTCGAGGGTTGGCTCAACGATGTGATCAAGGACAGCAGCGTGGTGGACAACATCCGGGATGTGCTGGGGACGAAGGAAGCGAAGTCCTGATTGTTCAAACGCCGAGAAACCTGTGGCGAGGGAGCTTGCTCCCGCTGGGCTGCGCAGCAGCCCCCCAAAAAAAGACACCACCGCACATCACAGTGAGCACCCACTCATTCAAACGAACTGCACCTACGCAGGCGGATCAATCTGATCCAGCACCCGGTTCGCCGTAATCTCCGCCAACATCACACTGTTGGAAATCCCCAGCAGCGCATTGCGCGATCCACCGTCCAAGTGATCCACCAACTGGTGAACCATCACATCCACCGAGGCCAGCGTCTCAACCAGATAAACCACCAAGGTTTCGGTATCAACCTGCGGGTCGACGGTAAACAAGGTACTGACCGTACGCGGCGTGGCTTTGATATCGGCGGACGAGGGGAAGTGGAAATCGAGGGCGCGCTTGGCGGCTTCGTTGAGTTTGTTTGAATCGGGTTCGTACGGGGATACCGGATCGGTGTCCGGCGGGTTGGGCGTTACTTTGAACATATGCTGAGTTTCCTGTTGGTGTGCCACCCCTCTTGCGACTAAACGAAAGGGAGGCAACTGTACGCAGGTTAGTCGACCGGGAAACTCAGCAATCCGGCGCGCCCGAGGGCGCCCTGCGTACAGTCACCATCAATTACAGGTAATGAAAGACCTGCAAGACAGATGCATGCACAACTGAGTTAACGCGAGCGACTAAACCCGACCACTGATGGGCAGTGGCAGGGAAACGATAGAGGCCAGCCCCAAGACGCACAAGCCGGCGGATTCTGGCGTAACCGTAGGCAACGGCGCAAGGTCTTGTAGCTTTCATCGAGTAAGCCTGACAACATTTAAACACCCGCGTTCCTGAAGTTTTTCAATGCGAAAAAATTACAACGTGGGTGCTTGAGTAAGCCAACCAAGGTACCGGTAGCGCACATGGTCCTCGGAGATCTGACCAACGTCACTCTGCGTGACCAGATCCGGGAAGTGCCCAAGGCTGTTGAAGTCAAGCACAAGGAACCGGCCACCAAACAACTGATCTAGTACACCATTGTCAATGATGTAACGGTTGCTGTGCCCAGCAGTGCCAGTAAGGCCACGACCAGCGGCGACCGAAAAACGAGCGCCTGTACCGCCATGGGCCGACTCAACTTGGTCAGAGGAAGCATCGTGACGCTGGCAGCGGCTGGCAACCGTGCGGCCGGGGTGATGACGCTAGATTGCGTGGAGCGTTGCTTGTGAAGTGCAGCCGGAGTATCACGTTTGAAGCCGGTGAACCGGTGATGGTGAAAGAACCTTCAGCGACTCTGGATATCCCGCAGGTCACTCTATACGGCAACCTGTAGGTGAATGGCGACGTCAACGCAACAGGGACTGTCTTGGATATCGGTGGAAACTCGAACCATCACAGTCACTAGACCTGCTGAGCGGGGACTACGGTTTTTTTAGGGTCCGTTGTTGTACCGAATAGATATCCTGCAATCGCCCCCAATATGCCTAACGCGACACTGAAATCGCTAATGCTCGCCAACGCTAACAACGAGCTGAAAATTGCAATCAAGACGATGCCTATGGCTCGAAGGTTCATTGGTCCGCCCCCCCTTGCATTCTCCAAAAGATCCCTAACAAGGTGACAAAGCCTATAACGGCAATGATCCAGGTGATTTGCTGTTCCATAGTAAGCGTATGGCTGATTCACCTTGCGTGACTAAGCCAGATACCAGAGATGTGGTATCAGTTCCGCAATTTCACTCGCCCGCTACGCCAGCAGGGCCGACTAAATCAAACTCATAATCGCGGCTACGCGCTTGCCGCTGCGCAGCAACCTGCGGAGAGCTAGTTCTTAACCTCGAGCGCCCACGGCGTTATCTGGTACGGCTGGCGCCTTTGTGTCAGGGAACATTTTGGTGAGACAAAGTGTCATAACCATTCATCAGATTTCAACCCGACCATTACCAAGGAGAGGTAAGCATGGCTTTCGACGCCTTCATACAAATCGACGAAATCCCTGGCAAAGCGCTGGATGAGCAGTACCCCAACTGGATCGAGATCACGAGCTACAACTTCGGCGTCAATCAAAGCACCTCTGCCACCGCGAGCTCTTCTGGCGGTGCAACCTCAGGGCGTACGACCCTGACCAATTTTACCTTCACCAAGTTTCTCGACATCGCCAGTTGCAAGCTGCTGGAAGCAAGCTGTGCGGGTCAACATTTTAAGGAAGTGAAGCTCGTGCTTTGTCGGGCGGGCACGGACAAGCTTAAGTACTACGAAATTGTCTTGGAAGAGGTGATCATTGCCGACTACTCGCAGAACGCCAGTTCGGGCGTTCCCATCGAAGTCATTCAGTTGAACTACGGGCGTATCAAAACCATCTACACCCGGCAGAAACGTTCCGATGGTAGTGGTGGCGGTAATGTGGCGGGGGGTTGGGATCGGATCAACAACAAGAAGTACGCGTGAGGTAAGGCAATGTCTGAAGCACGCAGTTTCATCAACCCAAGAACCCAGTCGTACCAGTCGTTGAAAGCTAGTACACCGGTGTCGGGGTACGCCAAAGGCAAGTTCGATGTCTTGAATGTGCATATTGCCAACAGCGTGGTCATGGCCGGGGAGTTGGTTATTGTGGGCGACTCCGATACGCCATCTTGCACCAGCCACGAAGCGTTCCTGATGGCCAAGGCGGCTCAGGTGCACACGGGGCTGCTGACTAGCGGGGTGGAGGCGGACGATTTTTTTCTGGAACACTTCGACTTGCTGCAGAGCGTGCTGGCCAACGCTTCAATGGGAGCTGGTGCCGCCAGCGAGGGATGGAGCAAGCATCTGGAAAATATCAAGGCCACACTTGAGGAGATCGAGAAACTACACCGCGATTACCTCGGCTCTGGCACCCTCAGTGCCCGCGACGCGTTTTACGCCAAGCGCACCACTTTGTTCATGAAGCTCGAAAAACAGTTGGGGAACATTGCCGCGTACGGCTCAGGGTTACGTAACCTGGGAAAGATCAAGCAGGCATTGGGCATTTCGACCCATAGCTACCTCCATACAGGCGAGATCGCCGGCTATGCCGACAAAGTGTCTGGCGTTGCCAAAGCGTCGAATCTGGTCAAGAAAGGCACGTATATCGGTACTGCGCTGGATGTGGCATCCACAGGTTTGTCGATTCATAAAGCCTGCACGATGGGCCGAGAGGACCAATGCCGCCGCGCCAGATATGTCGAAAGCTCGACATTGATGGGTAGCCTGGCGGGCGGCAGCGCCGGCGGGTATCTGGGCGGTATGGCAGGGACTGCTGTTTGTGCAGTCGTTCTGGGGGTTAGTACAGGCGGCCCAGGAGCACTGGCTTGTGCTGTGGTAGGCGGTGCGGTGGGCGGTAAGATCGGCGGTGACATCGGTAGCGACAGAGGCGAGGTGCTGGGTGACTTTTTGTATCGTGAGGTATCGGAGTGAATGAAGTCGACCCTGGACTGGTTGCGCTGCTGATCATCGTCCCTATGGTGTTGGCCATCGTCGTGCAGTGTTACGTTGCGCATAAGTACACCGAGCGCTTTGAGTCATTGCTGACGAACTGCACCTTCGTGACCGGCAATAAAAATGCATTCCAGCATGCAGGTTTGCTGGGCAAGGTCATGCGCACTGGGTTGATCTCTATGGTGTTGGCCATACCGAAAGTCTTCGTGCGCAGGGGGTTGATTGACTTCAATGAAGTGAAACGCTTCCCGTCGCGGATGAGGCGGTTACTGGTGAGCCTGTTGGGCATTCACATCGTGTTGTTCGCCGCGCTGGTCATTTCCCATTATGCATAGCCCCTGAACCTTATAAGTCAGGTCGGCATCCACCGATGCGGCAACAGTTGTCCAATCTCGCTCGCCCGATATGTCGGTAGCCGAATCAGCACATCTTTGAGATAGGCATATGAATCATGCCCATTCATACGTGCCGCCCCCTTGATCCCTAGGCTGCATAGCGCTGCCCATTCAGCACTGACGCACCCGAACCAAAGCAACCAACTGAATACCTGAAAGCAGCTGCATTAAGCGGGCTTTCAATGTGAGTTATGGTCGGGCCGCTCTGCTGCGGGGATGAGTGCTGATCTACGACAATCCAGGGAGATGCAAAAAAATCGAAGGCAACTGATATTCAGTTTGGAGCTACAGGCCGAACACGTCGGCCTGTTTTGATATTCTGTTGCAACTGGCGCAAAAGAACGTGAAGCTATTTATCTCACATCATGTATATCGCGGATTTTTCGCGCACGGCATCAGCTTGACGCAGCTTCACCGCTGATCCCCTTCCTTACCCTTCTCTTCTCCCCCATGCCGGGCCTGCGCCCGGCATAAACCCGTGCCTGCCGTTTGTCCGCTGCTGCCCGTGGCGCACATTTTTGCATGCCATCCAGCCAGAAACTCCATTCGGGGACTTGTGCTTCCGGTATTATGGTATACCATCAGACGCACAGACACCCAAAACCTCTACGGAGCAGCTCATGAGTTTCGAAATCCGCAAGATCGTCAGCTATGTCGAAGAAACCTTTATTGAAGGCGGCAAAGCCACCGATAAGCCCGTGACCATGGTCGGTCTGGCCGTGGTGATGAAGAACCCCTGGCTGGGCAACGGTTTCGTCGAAGACCTGAAACCGCAGATCCGCGCCAACTGCTCCGACCTCGGTGCGCTGATGGTCGAGCGCCTCGTGGGCATCATTGGCGGTGCCGAGAAAATCGAGGCTTACGGCAAGGCTGCGGTGGTCGGCGCCGACGGCGAGATCGAGCACGCTTCGGCGGTGATCCACACCCTGCGCTTCGGCAACCATTACCGCGAAGCGGTCAAGGCCAAGAGCTACCTGAGCTTCACCAACAAGCGCGGTGGCCCGGGTACTTCGATCCAGATCCCGATGATGCACAAGGACGACGAAGGCCTGCGTTCGCACTACATCACCCTGGAAATGCAGATCGAAGACGCACCGCGTGCCGACGAAATCGTCGTGGTCCTGGGTTGCGCCGACGGTGGCCGCCTGCACCCGCGCATCGGCAACCGCTACATCGACCTGGAAGAACTGGCTGCCGAAAAAGCCCAGTAACCGGCCAGCAAAACGACAACAAAAAAGGCTGTAGGAGTGCTCCATGATTCGGCTCACCGCTGAACTCACCCCGGCTGGCACCAGCTACCTGGCGACCGGCCAAGGCCAGCCCGTGGTCTTGATCCACGGCGTGGGCCTGAACAAAGAAATGTGGGGCGGCCAGATCGTTGGCCTGGCCACGAAGTACCGCGTCGTCGCCTACGACATGCTCGGCCATGGCGCCAGCCCGCGCCCTTCGATCGGCACGCCGCTGCTCGGCTATGCCGACCAGTTGCTGGAGCTGCTCGACCACCTGCAATTGCCCAAGGCAACGGTGATCGGTTTTTCCATGGGCGGGCTGGTTGCGCGGGCGTTTGCCTTGCACTACCCGCAACGCCTGGAGGGCCTGGTGGTGCTCAACAGCGTGTTCAACCGCAGCGCCGAACAGCGTGCCGGGGTCATCGCCCGCACCAGCCAGGCTGCCGAACACGGGCCGGACGCCAATGCCGAAGCGGCGCTGTCGCGCTGGTTCAGCCGCGAATACCAGGCCGCGAACCCGGCGCAGATCGCCGCGATTCGCCAGACCCTGGCCGGCAATGACCCGCAGGGTTACCTGACCACTTATGAACTGTTCGCCACCCAGGACATGTACCGCGCCGACGACCTGGCCAGTATCCAGGTGCCGACGCTGATCGCCACCGGCGAGCTGGACCCCGGTTCGACCCCGGAAATGGCCAAGCAACTGGCCGAACGCATTCCCGGTGCGACCGTTGCCGTGCTCGCCGAGCAACGGCATATGATGCCCGTAGAGTCGCCGCGCCTGGTCAACCAGCTGTTGCTGGAGTTTCTGCAGACCGCGCACTCCCAACAAAACCAGATCAAGGGGATCGTTGCATGACACTCGCACGCTTCCAGATGTGCATCGGCGGTGAATGGGTCGATGCCCTGTCCGGCAAGACCTTCGAAAGCCTCAATCCGGCGCTGGCCGAGCCTTGGGCCGAACTGCCCGATGCCGACGAAGCCGATGTCGAGCGCGCGGTACAAGCCGCGCAAACCGCTTTCGACAGCCCGGCATGGCGCGGTTTGACCGCCACCGCTCGCGGCAAATTGCTGCGACGCCTGGGCGACCTGATCGCCGAGAACAAAGAACAACTGGCGCAGCTGGAAAGCCGCGACAACGGCAAGCTGATCCGCGAAACCCGTGGCCAGGTCGGCTATCTGCCGGAGTTCTTCCACTACACCGCAGGCCTGGCGGACAAGCTCGAAGGCGGCACCCTGCCGCTGGACAAGCCGGACCTGTTTGCCTACACCGTGCACGAAGCCATGGGCGTGGTTGCCGCGATCATTCCATGGAACAGCCCGCTGTACCTGACCGCGATCAAACTCGCCCCGGCCCTCGCGGCGGGCAACACCATCGTGATCAAGCCGTCGGAACACGCTTCGGCGACCATTCTTGAACTGGCACGCCTGGCGCTGGAAGCCGGGATTCCGCCGGGGGTGGTCAACGTCGTCACCGGTTACGGCCCGAGCACCGGCGCCGCCCTCACCCGCCATCCGCTGATCCGCAAGATCGCCTTCACCGGCGGCGCGGCCACGGCGCGGCATGTGGTGCGCAGCAGCGCGGAGAACTTCGCCAAACTGTCGCTGGAACTGGGGGGTAAATCGCCGAACATCATCTTCGCCGACGCCGACCTCGACAGCGCGATCAACGGCGCCATCGCCGGGATCTACGCCGCCTCCGGGCAGAGCTGCGTCTCCGGTTCGCGCTTGCTGGTGCAGGACGAGATCTACGACGAATTCGTCGGCCGTCTGGTGGAACGCGCCCAGCGCATCCGCATCGGCAACCCCCAGGACGACAGCAGCGAAATGGGCCCGATGGCCACCGCGCAGCAACTGGCCGTGGTCGAAGGTCTGGTGGCCGATGCCATTGCCGAAGGTGCGCGCCTGCGCTTGGGCGGCAAGCGCCCAGAGAATCTGGGTGAAGGCTGGTTCTACGAACCAACGCTGTTCGAGTGCGACCGCAATTCGATGAAGATCATGCAGGAAGAAGTCTTTGGTCCGGTGGCTTCGGTCATCCGTTTCAAGGACGAAGCCGAAGCCCTGGCGATCGCCAACGACTCGCAGTTCGGCCTCGCCGCCGGTATCTGGACCCGCGACCTGGGCCGTGCCCATCGCCTGGCCCGGGACGTGCGTTCGGGGATCATCTGGGTCAACACCTACCGCGCCGTCTCGGCCATGGCGCCGATCGGCGGCTTCAAGAACAGTGGCTATGGACGCGAAAGCGGCATCGATTCGGTGCTGGCCTACACCGAGCTGAAAACGGTGTGGATCAACCTGTCCCAGGCGCCGATGCCTGATCCCTTCGTGATGCGCTAGGAGTCCTGGAAAATGATCGAACCCGGCATTTACAAAGACGTCATGAGTTCGTTCCCGTCCGGGGTAACGGTGGTCACCACCCTGGACCCGGACGGCGGCATCGTCGGCATCACCGCCAGCGCCTTCAGTGCGCTGTCGATTGAGCCGGCACTGGTGCTGTTCTGCCCCAACTACGGCTCCGACACCTACCCGGTGCTGCGCGACAGCAAGCAGTTCGCGATTCATTTGCTGTCCGCCGAGCAGACCGCCGAGGCCTATGCCTTCGCCGGTAAAGGCAAGGACAAGGCCAAAGGCATCGAGTGGCACCTGAGCGAACTGGGTAACCCGATCCTGGCCAAGGCGACGGCGATCATCGAGTGCGAACTGTGGCGCGAATACGACGGCGGTGATCACGCGATCATCGTCGGCGCGGTGAAGAACCTGATCCTGCCCGCGCAACCGGTCACGCCGATGATCTACCACAAAGGCAAGCTGGGGCCGTTGCCCACTTTGGCCTGATGGTTGAACACAATCCCACAGGGTCCACCACTTTACTCAGGAGCCGGCATGAGCCCAGCAGCCTCGTTACTGTTCCGCCAGCAGGCCTACATCAATGGCCAATGGCTGGACGCGCCGGATGGCGCCTGTCAGGACATCTTCAACCCGGCCACCGGTGAACTCATCGGCCGGGTACCGAACCTCGGCGCCGAACACGCACGCCTGGCTATCGAGGCCGCCAACAAGGCCTGGCCGGCCTGGCGCGCACTGACCGCCAAGGAACGCAGCAATACGCTCAAGCGCTGGCATGCCTTGATGCTGGAAAACGCCGACGCCCTGGCAAACATCCTCACCCTCGAACAAGGCAAGCCACTGGCTGAAGCCAAGGGCGAAATCCTCTACGCCGCGAGCTTCATCGAGTGGTTCGCCGAAGAGGCCAAGCGCATCTACGGCGACACCATTCCCAGCCACAGGGGCGACGCGCGCATCGTCGTCAGCAAGGAGCCGATTGGTGTCGTCGCGGCCATCACGCCGTGGAACTTCCCGGCGGCGATGATCACCCGCAAGGCCGGCCCCGCGCTGGCGGCCGGTTGCCCGTGCATCGTCAAACCGGCCCCGGAAACGCCGTTCTCGGCACTGGCCATGGCCGCACTGGCGGAACAGGCTGGCATTCCAGCGGGCATTTTCAGCGTGATCACTGGCGATGCCATTGCCATCGGTGGTGAGCTGACTTCAAGCCCACTCGTGCGCAAACTGTCGTTCACCGGCTCCACCGGGATCGGAAAATTGCTGATGGCCCAGTGCGCGCCGACCCTGAAAAAAGTCTCGCTGGAACTGGGCGGCAACGCGCCGTTCATTGTCTTCGACGATGCCGATCTGGAGCGCGCGGTAGACGGCGCGCTGATCGCAAAATTCCGCAACGCCGGGCAGACCTGCGTCTGCGTCAATCGCTTCCTGGTGCAGGACGGCATCCACGACGCCTTTGTCGCACGCCTGGCCGAGCGGGTTTCGCAACTCAAGGTCGGCAGCGGTTTCGATGATGGCGTCACCCAAGGGCCGCTGATCAACGAGCGTGCCGTGGCCAAGGTGGAAGACCATGTGCAAGATGCCCTGGCAAACGGCGCACAATTGCTGTGCGGCGGCGAACGCCATGCATTGGGCAACGGCTTCTTCCAGCCAACCGTTTTGGCGGGCGTTACCACGCAAATGAAAGTCGCCCAAGAAGAAACCTTCGGCCCGCTGGCAGCGGTGTTCCGTTTCGACACCGAGGCCCAGGCCGTCGAGATGGCCAACGACACCGAATTCGGCCTGGCCGCCTACTGCTACACCCGCGACCTGGGCCGCGCCTGGCGCATGAGCGAGGCACTGGAATACGGCATGGTCGGGATCAACGAAGGGCTGATTTCCACCGAAGTCGCGCCGTTTGGCGGTATCAAATCCTCGGGGCTGGGCCGTGAAGGGTCGAAGTACGGCATCGAGGACTACCTGGAACTCAAATACACCTTGATGGGCGGCCTCTGAGCCCACGGGAGCTACGCAAATGAACAACGAAAAATACGAAAAAGGCCTGAAGATCCGCACCCAGGTGCTGGGCGAGGCCTACGTCAACCGTTCCATCGAAAACGCCGACGACTTCACCCGACCCTTGCAGGAAATGGTCACCGAATATTGTTGGGGTCATGTCTGGGGTCGTGAGGGTTTATCGCTCAAGGAGCGCAGCATGATCAACCTGGCGATGATCTCGGCCCTCAACCGGCCCCATGAACTCAAGCTGCATGTGCGCGGCGCCTTGCGTAACGGCCTGAGTCGTGAGCAAATACGCGAAATATTGCTTCAGGTCGGCATTTATTGCGGTGTCCCCGCTGCCGTAGACAGTTTCCGGCTCGCCCGTGAAGCCTTCGCCGAAGCCGATGCCGAGGCCTCCAGTTAACCCTTGGCTGTTTGATCCGACCGAGCACATGGATTCCCGTAATCGAAGTGTTCTTTTTGCATGGACAGCCACAATCAGAGCGGACCCCATGAAACGCCTGCCACTCGACGACAGCTTCAAGGTCAATCGCAACCCCGTTACCCTGCGCGAAATCGTGCTGGATAAACTGCGAAGCGCCATCATGAACTTCCAGCTCCTGCCGGGAGACCGTCTGGTCGAACGCGATCTGTGCGATCGCCTGGGCGTCAGCCGTACCTCCGTGCGCGAAGCCTTGCGTCACCTCGAATCCGAAGGCCTGGTGGAATTCGCCGACGCCAAGGGCCCGCGTGTCGCGATCATCACCCTGGCCGATGCCGTGGACATCTACGAGCTGCGCTGCGTACTCGAAGGGCTGATCGTGCAACTGTTCACCCTGCGCGCCAAGGCCAAGGACATCAAGGCCCTGGAAAAAGCCCTCGAAGAAAACCGCAAGGCGCTGAAAGACGGTGAGCTGCAACAGGTCATCGACTCGGTGCAGGGTTTCTACGATGTGCTGCTCGAAGGCTCGGGCAACCACGTCGCGGCCACTCAGCTGCGCCAGTTGCAGGCACGCATCAGCTACCTGCGCGCGACCTCGGTGTCCCAGGAAAACCGTCGCGGCGCGAGCAACCAGGAAATGGAGCGCATGGTCGAGGCGATCAAGGGCGGCGATCCGCTGGCCGCCCACCAGGCTTGCGTCGACCACGTGCGTGCAGCCGCGG
Organism: Pseudomonas sp. GL-RE-26; assembly: GCF_019956275.1. Lineage (NCBI taxonomy): Bacteria > Pseudomonadati > Pseudomonadota > Gammaproteobacteria > Pseudomonadales > Pseudomonadaceae > Pseudomonas > Pseudomonas sp. GL-RE-26. Next base: position 76,240 of record NZ_JAHBDI010000018.1, on the reverse strand, counting down.
CTGTGGCCCTGGACTACCTCAAGCGCAAGCAGGAAGAAACCGGCGACATCCCGGCGATCACCCAGCCCATCGCGCTGAAAGAACCGCGCATAGGTCGCTGAAATGTTCAGCCCGAGCTTTTGCCCCAAGTGCGGTAGCGCTGATCTCGGTCAGCAGGTGCCGCCGGGCGATACGCACGAGCGCCTGATGTGCCGCGGTTGCGGCTACATCCACTACATCAATCCGAAGATCATTGCCGGCTGTATCATCGAGCAGGACGGCAAGTACCTGCTGTGCCAACGCGCGATTCCGCCGCGTCCTGGCACCTGGACCTTGCCGGCGGGCTTCATGGAAAGCGGCGAGACCACCGAGCAGGCGGCCTTGCGCGAGGTCTGGGAAGAAAGCGGCGTGCGTGCGGAAATCGTCTCGCCCTATTCGATCTTCAGCGTGCCGCAGATCAGCGAGGTGTACATCATCTTCCGCGCCATCGCGCTGGAGATCACCGGGCAGTACGGGCCGGAGACCCTCGACTACAAGTTCTTCGCGCCTGAGGATATTCCCTGGGACAGCATCTACTACCCGGCGATCCGGCAGATTCTTGAGCGCTATATCGAGGAGCGTCAGGCCGGGGTGTATGGCATTTACATGGGCAATGATGACAGCGGGAAGATTCACTTTATTCGCTAGCTGTTTTGGAGAATCCCCTTCTTCGGCTGTTTTCTGGTCGGTGTACATATCCATTGCTGCGGTAACGGCCACTTAGGGTTCCGCCCTTACGGCGGGTCACTTGGAAGAGCCCCAAGTAACCAAGGGCTCTTGCCCCTGACATTCGGTGCCTCGCCGTGGCTCGGCATGCCCTCGCTCCGGTCCTGCTCCGTGGGCCCGCCGCCATCGGCCATCCATGGCCGGGGGCGGCTAACCCGGCATCCATGCCGGGTTGCCCACTGCGCAGAACCTCCACTCGGCCTCACGAGGGGGCGTACACCGCAACAGCGCCCGAGGCGGCCTACCGGCCGGCCTGTTTGCTGGGGTCGTTCGTCTGTGATGTACCTGGTCGACTTGCAGGCCGCTATCGCGAGCAGGCTCGCTCCTACAGTTGGATTGGGTACATTCAAAAGAAATTGGTCGGCCGGCAGGCCGCCTTCGCGAGCAGGCTCGCTCCCACAGAAGAGCAAAGGCAGGTCGGCGTACACCCACGCTCCTCACCACTCATCAGGCCGAGCGTTAGCTCGCCTGCAGCTCTTGATCTTGATCCACCCGCCCCCTCGGAAGGCTGAGTGGAGGTGTTTATCCGGGGATTGGCGCGCAGCGCCGTTCGACGCAGTCGAACTCATTGCATGTAGGTCGAAGCGAAGCCGACCGGAGGGCAATGCCCCCGGATGAATACCGGAGCGAAGGAACCCCGAGCCTCAGCGAGGGGCCGTACGTAAGGGGCGAGACCTTTTGGTTCCTTTTGGGGCGTTTGCCAAAAGGGACTCGCCGTAAGGGCGAAACCATAAGCCGCCGTTACCAAAAAACCGGATATGTACTCAATCACCCAAGAACCTGGTCGGCCCAAAGGCCGCCAAGGTCAAAGAAGATCAACCTACCCCAACAACCCCCTCCCCATGCATCTGCCGCAACAACCCCAGACCACCCTCGAAAAACGCCGAAGAGCCAACCTGCCCCGCCTCCACCGCCAATCCTTGCAACTGCTCACGCCCGGTCAACTCGGGAAACTCACCAACACGCAGCAACAACCGCCACGCCAACGGACTCAGTTCAGAAAACCTCACACTCCAGTCCTCGGCGCGACGCACCAGCAACAACGTCGGCTGAGCAGGCGCCACATCAGGCTGGTAATCCTGCCCCACCCGCTGCACCGGCCAGGCGTAAGCCAATGGCCAGGCCAGCGGCGACACCTGCAAGCGCCGATCCAGCAGCAGCGCGTCATCACCGCCAACCAGAGGCTCAGCGTCAGACTGTTGCAGCGCCATTTCCACCCACTCGTAATGCGCCAGCTCCACCATGAACGGCGGCCACGGCCCATCGCTCAACTCCAGAGATTCAGAGGCGAGAAACTCGACAAACTCCTGAGCAATCTCACCAAATTTCGGCGTGCGGGCGCGGTAGTCCCGCAGAAAGATCCGCACCAGCGACCGCCAGCGTTCATCCCCCAGAATCTTCACCAGCACCGGAAAGGTGCCACTGAGCAACGACGACAGGTTGGCAAACACCAGGTCGCGATAAACCTGCGCCCGAGCGGGGTCCATTTCGCTGGGTGGCGCGTTGTGCTCAGGGTCGCGCAGGTACAGGCCCATGGCGGTTTGTTGATGCAAAAGACTCGACTTACCCACGGTTTACGCCCTCCTGTTGCAGACGGCGAATGGTCTGCAATTCCGCCACCAGTTCAGTGAATGCCGGAAAGTTGAAATCCCGCTCCAGCAAGGTCGGCTGCGCACCGAACCGGGCATAAGCCTGGGCCAGCAACGACCACACCGCTGGTTTGACCGAAGCGCCATGGGTGTCGATCTTCAAGGAATCGGACTCGTCGAAGTGCCCGGCAATGTGCATCGCCACCACCCGGCCCGAATCGATGCCCGCCAGAAACACCTGCGGATCGAAGCCGTGGTTGATCGAATTGACGTAGACGTTATTGACGTCCAGCAACAGGTCGCAATCGGCCTCGCGCAACACCGCATTGGTGAACGTCACCTCGTCCATGTCCTGTTGAGGCGCGGCGTAATAAGAGACGTTTTCCACCGCCAGGCGCCGACCAAGAATGTCCTGGGCCTGACGAATACGCGCAACGACGTGGTACACCGCTTCTTCAGTGAACGGCAGTGGCAACAGGTCATACAGGTGGCCGTCATCGCTGCAATAGCTCAGATGCTCGCTGTACAGCGGCACGTTGTAGTGATCAAGAAAACCCCGGACTTCCTGCAAAAAACCGACGTCCAGCGGCGACGGCCCGCCCAGGGACAGGGACAGGCCATGACAGGACAATGGATAGCGTTCAGCCAGGGCGCGCAATGCCGCACCATGGGCGCCGCCAATGCCGATCCAGTTTTCCGGCGCGACTTCCAGAAAGTCGAAATCGCCTGCCGGTGCGGCCTGGAGGTCTTTCATTAAACCGCGGCGCAGGCCCAGGCCGACGCTGGCCTTCGCTACGGGAGTGACGGGGGTTTGCATGAAGTCGATCTCGGACGGTGGCTGGGGGGCGGGCACCGAATGGATGCCCGCCGTCAGACACAGTTAATCGAAGCGGTGTATCGGGCCTGTGTTCACTTGTGCCGGAAAATGCCAGCGTGTGTATCGCCAGCAAGTCCATACACACTGTGATACAGACCCGCCGCTGGCTGTCAGGCCAAGTCGTATTTCTCACGCACCAGATGGCCGATGCCCATGCGATCGAGCACATTCATCGGGCACAGGAACGTCACACGCACAGTGCCCGGCAGGCGACTGATGTCGATCGATCCGGTGATGGTGGCGCGGTTGAGGACTTCGTCATAAGGCAGGCCGGTAACGGAAGCGGCGCGTTGCAGGCCGTTTTCCACCGCCAGGTTGAGGTTCTCGCCGCTGCCGATGAAGGTGATCGGCCCACTCTGTTCGATCTCGTGCTGGCCCCAACGCTCACCCAGCTCACGGACTCTTGCCCGTTGTTCGGCGTTCATTGGCCGGGCCATCGGCGGCAAGTCATCGAGATTTTGCAACAGGATCGGCCCTTCCAGAGTCAGGTTCTTCACCACTTGCACCACCACTTCGGTTTCCCCGGAACAATCGGTGGCGTGCCCGGCGATTTCGCCGTTGCCCTGTTGGGCATGCATGTCGCCCATGTACACCCCGGCACCGGGAACTTTAACCGGGCAAATCAGCACGCAGCCTTCGCGAATCGAGTTGGTGTCCATGTGGCCGTCGGTTTTCGCCGCGTGCAGTTCTTCGCGGGTCATGCCGAAACGGTGCGGTGCATTGATCAGGTACTGGCCGAAGTCGGCGCAGTTGTGGGAATCGGGCAAGTCCCGGGATGGCAGGGTGCCGATGTTGCCGAGAAACGGCCGCATGTGAGCCGCAACACCTGGAATGTCGGCACGGGCCAGGGACAGGATCGAATGCTGGGCGGCGAATTCCGGCAGCGCCGACATTTCTGATGCGTTACCTGCCAGTCGATTGGCGATGTCCTGATTGACCGTCAGGCTGACCTGGTTCTGCGCATCGAACACAATCACATAGCCGTGGCTGAAACGAAACGCGCTGACCTCGGCACCACAATGGTTGCAGCGAATGGCCTCGGCGCCGATGCCTTCGACATGGCTGGCGGGATGATCGGTGCCGCACATGGAGCAGAATTTAGAAACGAACGGATCGCCGTTGTACCGCCCCTCAACAAAGCTCATCACTCCGGATGAAGTCGCCAGCGACGTCACACGCATGCTTTTGATCTTGATGGCCACGGCATCACCGATTTGCGCCCCGGCGATCGCCACCGGTCGCGTCACTTCATGCCCGCCCTCGAAGGCGGGCGTGATCATCGGTCCCCAACAGCCCGGTGGCGTACCGGTGATCAGCGTACCGCCGTCGACCAACGGCCCGAGCATCGGCTGGCTCGGGCCAATGATGCCGTTGGTGTAGTGATCGACCCGCAGTCGATCCACGGGTGTGACGTTGGGATCGGGTTGAGACACAAGCGTTGTCATGGAAGTCCCCTTGACCGCATCAGGCGCGGAACAGAGTCGAGCGTACGGCCGCCGGTTGCGACGGCCAGGGAAGGAGTCTTGGCCGCCACGGTTTAACGGCGCCAAAACGGCCTTCACAGTTCATCGCAGGTTTGTATCGGTTCTGTGTTCGGCTGGGGTCTGAAGTTGCGCGGGACTGTATCGAAAGGCCGGTGAGATACAGTGAGATACATCACGCCTCCCTGTGGGAGCGAGCCGGCTCGCTCCCACAGGGAGGCGTAGCGGCAGGAAAAACGTTGCTTTCGTCGCGTCAGACCGCGCGGTACAAGGCTCGGACTAAACTTACTGCACACAGGGCCCGCTTGGTGCCCTGTACATTCCCACGACCACCGCCCAGCGGCGAACGCCTCGCCAAACAATGCCCCTGGACCGTGATCCTGCTGAAGGAGCACACATGATGGACGAGGCCAGACTCAACGATTTCATGGGCAAACTGGTGAATGACATGGGCGGCGCGGCGATGCTCGCCAACGTCATCCTCGGCGAAGAGCTCGGTCTGTACCGGGCGATGGCCGACAGTCAGCCGATGACCCCGGAAGCACTCGCCGCCAAAACCGGCTGCAACACCCGCCTGCTGCGCGAATGGCTCAGCGCCCATGCCGCCTCCGGCTACATGGAACACCGCGACGGCCAGTTCCGTCTGCCCGAAGAGCAAGCCATGGCTTTGGCAAACGAAGACTCACCGGTTTATGTGGCGGGCGGAATCGGCGTGGTCGCGTCGTTTTTCCATGACAAGGACAAACTGGTCAACGCCATGCGCGGCAACGGCGCCCTGCCCTGGGGCGATCACCATCCGTGCATGTTCAGCGGGACCGAACGCTTCTTCCGCCCCGGCTACAAGGCCCATTTGGTCGCCGAATGGTTGCCGGCACTCGACGGCGTGATGGCCAAACTGGAGGCCGGGGCCAAAGTGGCGGACATCGGCTGCGGGCACGGCGCCTCGACAGTGATCATGGCCCAGGCGTTTCCGGATTCGCGCTTCGTCGGTTTCGACTACCACGCGCCGTCCGTTACCGTTGCCACCCAACGGGCCGAAGAAGGGGGTGTGTCCAGCCGGGCCAAGTTCTTCCAGGGCACCGCAAAAAGTTACCCCGGCAGCGACTATGACCTGATCTGCTACTTCGACTGCCTGCACGACATGGGCGACCCGGTGGGTGCGGCCAAGCATGCCTATGAGTCGCTGAAGGACGATGGCACGGTGCTGCTGGTCGAGCCCTACGCCAACGATTTGCTCGACGACAACGTCAACCCGGTCGGACGCCTGTTCTACGCGGCGTCGACCTTCATCTGCACGCCCAACTCGTTGTCCCAGGAAGTCGGCCTCGGCCTCGGAGCTCAGGCCGGTGAAACGCGGTTGCGCAAAGTGTTCAGCGAGGCCGGATTCACCCGTTTCCGCCGGGCCACGGAAACACCGTTCAACCTGATCCTGGAGGCGCGTAAATAATCCCCGCCGCCATCTCTGTAGGCGCGAGCTTGCTCCGGGCGGAGTTCCGACGATGGTGTGTCAGCTATATTGATGTCGACTGACACTCCATCGCGAGCAAGCTCGCTCCTACAGGTTTCCCGGTATGCTCGACCGCCAGACCCGTGACCAACTCGATCGCCTCCATCAGCTCATGACGGATCAGCCGTTTGCCGTGCTGACCGGTGCCGGTATCAGCACGCCCTCGGGCATCCCGGATTATCGCGACAACCAGGGCGTGCGGCGTGGCCGGCAGCCGATGATGTACCAGGAATTTCTTTCGGCCCCGGAGTCCCGGCGGCGCTATTGGGCGCGGGCGATGCTCGGCTGGCCACGGGTGCGACTGGCACAACCGAACGTGGCCCACGCCACCCTGGCCCGTTTGCAAGGCACGCGACAGATCAGCGGGTTGATCACCCAGAACGTCGACACCCTGCACGACCAGGCCGGCAGCCGTGACGTGATCGAACTCCACGGCAGTCTGCACCGGGTGCTGTGCCTGGATTGTGGCCAGCGTAGTGAGCGCGATTCGATCCAGCGCCTGATGGAAACACAGAACCCGTACCTGGCCGGCGTCGATGCGGTGCAGGCGCCGGACGGCGACACCTTGCTCGACCCGGCCTTCGAGGCACGCTTCCAGGTCCCGCACTGCCCGCATTGCGCCGGGGAACGGATGAAGCCAGACGTGGTGTTTTTTGGCGAGAACGTCGCACAGGCCACGGCGGCCAAGGCGATGGCCGCCGTCGAACAGGCTGCCGGGCTGTTGGTGATTGGCTCGTCGTTGATGGCCTATTCGGCGTTTCGCTTGTGTCGGGCGGTGGTGGATCAGGGCAAGCCGTTGATTGCGATCAACCTGGGCAAGACCCGGGCCGATGAGATGCTGGATTTGAAGATCGAGGGGTCGTGTGAGCAGCTTCTTCCGTTATTGGCCCAACGCCTTAACCACTGACAAAACCCAATCTCTGTAGGAGTGAGCCTGCTCGCGATGGGGCCAGCACATACAACATCTCTGTCGACTGACACACCGTCATCGCGAGCAGGCTCGCTCCTACAGGGGATCGTGATCAACTCATGGCAACTCGCTGCCCAAGGTTTTCCTCTTTGAGCACATCAAACAACGCCTGCGCCGCCGCCGACAGTTCTCCCCCCGGCAACGTCAGCACCCCAAGAGCCCGCTCCACCACCGGGTCGCGCAAGGTAATGCAACGCGCCCCCAGTTCACGCATCTGCCCGGCACACAAAGCCGGCACTGCGCTCACGCCCAGGCCACTGGCGACCATGCGCCCGACCGTCGCCAGTTGATGGCTTTCAAACTCCACCGGCAGCTTCATGCCCCGGGCCTGCAAGTGTTCTTCCAGCATCACCCGCACCGTCGACGGACGCTGCAGGGTAATGAACGGCTCCTTGAGCAGGGTCTGCCAGTCGATGTCATCGAGTTCGGCCAGCGCCGAATCCAGGGGAACCACCGCGACGAAGCGGTCGATGTACAACGGCGTGAATTGCAGCGACGAACTCTGGGTCGGCTCGAACGCCACCCCCAGTTCCACCTGGCGGTCCCGGACCATTTCCAGCACTTGTTCGTTGATCACGTCATTGACCGTCACGTTGACATTCGGATAACGGGCGCGGAAGGTCTTGAGGATCGGCGGCAGCAGGTTGCCGGCGAACGACGGCATCGCCGCCAGGGTCACGCGGCCGCGCTGCAGGGTGAAGCGCTGGCGCAACTCATCCTCGGCATTGTCCCAGTCGGCGATCAACCGGCGCGCCAGCGGCACCAGGGATTCGCCTTCGGCGGTGAGCGCCACGTTGCGCGTGGTGCGGGTGAACAAGCGCCCGCCCAGGCCCTCCTCCAGCGCCTTGATGGTCAGGCTAAGGGCCGATTGCGACAGGTGCAGGCGCTCGCAGGCCACGGCAAAGCTCAGGCTCTGGGCCACCGCCAGAAAGGCGCGGATCTGCTTGACGGTCATAGTCGCTTCGCTCCAGTTGTAAGCTACAAGCTTCAAGCTGCAAGATTAAAGCAGCGTTTAATGAGCTTTATCAATCAATCAGATCTAAAAAACAACTTAACAAATGAATCTTGCAGCGAGACACTCCTTCCCATTCGGCTAGCCAGCCGCCCACAAAGAATAAAAGAGGTGCATATGGCAGGTTTCGACAAGCGCGTGAGTTCCTACGAGGAAGCTCTGGCAGGTCTTGAAGACGGCATGACCGTGATCGCCGGCGGCTTTGGCCTGTGCGGGATCCCGGAGAACCTGATCAACGAGATCAAGCGCAAAGGTACTCGCGACCTCACCGTCGTCTCCAACAACTGCGGCGTCGACGGTTTCGGCCTCGGCGTACTGCTGACCGACCGCCAGATCAGCAAAGTGGTGGCGTCCTACGTCGGCGAAAACAAGCTGTTCGAAGAGCAACTGCTCAAGGGTGAAATCGAAGTCACCCTGACCCCGCAAGGCACCCTCGCCGAAAAAATGCGCGCAGGCGGCGCCGGCATCCCGGCCTTCTTCACCGCCACCGGCGTTGGCACGCCTGTCGCCGAAGGCAAGGAAGTCCGCGAATTCCATGGCCGCAAGTACCTGATGGAAGAATCCATCACCGGCGACTTCGCCATCGTCAAAGGCTGGAAAGCCGACCACTTCGGTAACGTGATCTATCGCCACACCGCGCAGAACTTCAACCCGCTGGCGGCCACCGCCGGCAAGATCACCGTGGTCGAAGTCGAAGAAATCGTCGAACCCGGCGAGCTGGACCCGGCGCAGATCCACACCCCTGGTATCTACGTCGACCGGATCATCTGCGGCACGTTCGAGAAGCGCATCGAACAGCGCACCGTGCGTAAGTGATCCCCTGCCCCCGGACCGAATGAAGGAATAACAACAATGGCACTTTCCCGCGAACAAATGGCTCAACGCGTCGCCCGCGAAATGCAGGACGGCTTCTACGTGAACCTGGGCATCGGCATTCCGACCCTGGTCGCCAACTACATCCCCGAAGGCATGGAAGTCATGCTGCAGTCGGAAAACGGCCTGCTGGGCATGGGTCCTTTTCCTACCGAAGAAACCATCGATGCCGACATGATCAACGCCGGCAAGCAAACCGTGACCGCACGTACCGGCGCGTCGATTTTCTCCTCCGCCGAGTCCTTCGCGATGATCCGCGGTGGTCATGTCGACCTGACCGTGCTGGGCGCCTTTGAAGTGGACGTGCAAGGCAACATTGCCTCGTGGATGATCCCCGGCAAACTGGTCAAGGGCATGGGCGGCGCGATGGACCTGGTTGCCGGCGCCGACAACATCATCGTCATCATGACCCACGCGTCGAAGGACGGTGAGTCCAAGCTGTTGTCCCAATGCAGCCTGCCGCTGACCGGCGCCGGTTGCATCAAGCGCGTACTGACCGACCTGGCCTACCTGGAAATTGAAAACGGCGCGTTCATTCTGAAAGAGCGCGCACCGGGCGTCAGCGTCGAAGAGATCGTCGCCAAGACTGCCGGTAAACTGATCGTGCCGGACCACGTGCCGGAAATGCAGTTCGCTGCCCAGTGAGGAATCATTCCATGCAAGAAGTCGTCATTGTTGCCGCCACGCGCACCGCGATCGGCAGCTTCCAGGGATCCCTGGCCAATGTCTCCGCGGTTGACCTGGGCGCTGCGGTGATCCGCCAGCTACTGGCGCAAACCGGCCTGGACCCTGCGCAAGTCGATGAAGTGATCATGGGCCAGGTGCTGACCGCCGGCGCCGGCCAAAACCCTGCGCGCCAGGCCGCGATCAAGGCCGGCCTGCCCTTCGCCGTACCGGCCATGACCCTGAACAAGGTCTGCGGCTCGGGCCTTAAAGCCCTTCACCTGGGCGCCCAGGCGATCCGCTGCGGCGATGCCGAAGTGATCATCGCCGGTGGCCAGGAAAACATGAGCCTGTCCAACTACGTCATGCCCGGTGCCCGCACCGGCCTGCGCATGGGCAACGGGCAAATCGTCGACACCATGATCAGCGATGGCCTGTGGGATGCGTTCAACGATTACCACATGGGCATCACTGCCGAGAATCTGGTCGAGAAATACAGCCTGACTCGCGAGCAGCAGGACGCGTTCGCCGCCGCCTCGCAGCAGAAAGCCGTGGCCGCCATCGAAGCCGGGCGCTTCGTCGATGAAATCACCCCGATCCTGATCCCGCAGCGCAAGGGCGATCCGCTGTCCTTCGCCACCGACGAGCAACCACGGGCCGGCACCACCGCCGAATCCCTGGGCAAACTCAAAGCCGCCTTCAAGAAGGACGGCTCGGTGACCGCCGGCAACGCTTCGTCGCTGAACGACGGCGCCGCGGCCGTGATCCTGATGAGCGCCGAAAAGGCCAAGGCCCTCGGCCTGCCGGTGCTTGCAAAAATCGCTGCCTACGCCAACGCAGGCGTCGATCCGGCGATCATGGGCATCGGCCCGGTGTCGGCCACCCGCCGCTGCCTGGACAAGGCCGGCTGGAACATCGACCAGCTTGAGCTGGTTGAAGCCAACGAAGCCTTCGCCGCGCAATCCCTTGCCGTGGCCAAGGACCTGGAATGGGACTTGAACAAGGTCAACGTCAACGGCGGCGCCATCGCCCTGGGTCACCCGATCGGTGCCTCGGGTTGCCGCGTGCTGGTGACCCTACTGCATGAAATGCTCAAGCGTGACGCCAAGAAAGGCCTCGCCACCCTGTGTATCGGTGGTGGTCAGGGCGTGGCACTGGCGCTCGAACGGGCGTAAGCCAACAGCGTTCAACAGACGGCGCGGGGACCCACGAAGATCCGTGACCGTCTGGAAAAACACCCGGTGCGATGTAAGTCGCACCGGGTTCTTTTTTGCCTGCGTTTTTTCAGGTGGACCGCGTTATCGTTCATCGCGGGCTGCCCAAAAAACGTATGCGCAAAGGCCTTTGGCACAAATTCCAAAGGGCCTTAATTTTGTATACAAAATTCGCACACACATAAAGCAAACTACTCGATGCAATGTTACCGTTGCTGCCTCACACAGGTCGGAGACGTGCGCGTGTTGATCCTCAAGTTACTGCTGATCCCAGGCTTCCTGCTACTGATTTCCCTGGCTGGCAAACGCTGGGGGCCGAGCGTGGCCGGTTGGTTGTCGGGGTTGCCGGTGGTGGTCGGGCCGATCCTGTTGTTCCTCGCCCTCGAACAAGGTCAGGCGTTCGCCGCGCAATCGGCCACCGCCGCGCTGTCAGCCATGTTCGCGATGATTGCGTTCTGCGTGACCTACGCCCAGGTCGCGCAACGGGCCGAATGGCCGCTGGCGCTGCTGATCTCGCTATCGGTTTGGGCACTGGTGGCGGTTGTCCTGTCGCTGATCCCGGCCTCCCTGGTGTTTTCGGTGTGCGCCGCCGCCACCGCGCTGCTCGCCGCACCCTACCTGTTCCCCACCGTGCAACCGGTGCTCAGTGGCCCGGCGCCGAAATCCGACAAGCTCCTGTTGCGCATGGTGGCCGGTGCATTGCTCACCCTGGTCGTCACGCTGCTGGCCAGCACCGTCGGCGACCGCTGGAGCGGCCTGCTGGCGGTATTCCCGGTACTGGGCAGCGTGATGGCGGTGTTCTCCCAGCAAACCCGTGGCCCGGCCTTTACCGCCGCGCTGTTGCGCGCCACCGCCACCGGCATGTACTCGTTCGCCGCCTTTTGCCTGGTGTTGGCCCTGGCCCTGCCGACGATGGGAATGAACGCTTTTGTGCTGGGCGTCGCGGTGTCGGTGGCCATGCTGGGCGTGACCAGACGCCTGCTGGCGCGACCGGCCAGCCCGGCGACGGACACTGAAGGAAGCGTCAAAGCAACGAAACCTGTTCGATGATTTCGCACGAGTAGAACAACAACCTCGCACGTCAATCGAACGGGTTTGCTTCAACATTGACCTCAGTTCCAACCCCTACCCGACTGAGGCCTGCACCATGAAATTCTTTTTCCACCCGTCACCGAACCCAATGAAAGTTGCCCTGCTGCTCGAAGAGCTGCAAACGCCGTACGAGTTGATCGGCGTCGACACCTTCAAGGGCGAGCAACACCAGCCAGCCTTTTTGGCGATCAACCCGAACGCCAAGGTACCCGCGCTGGTGGATGGCGATGCCATCGTGTTCGACTCCCAGGCGATCCTGCTGCACCTGGCGCACAAACATCAGCGCTTCCTGCCGACCTCCGCTGCCGGTCAGGCCGAGATGCTGTCGTGGCTGATGTTCATCGGCACCGGCCTGTCGCCGTTCTCCGGCCAGGCGGTGCACTTCCTGCACCACGCACCGGAAGATCTGCCCTACGCGAAAAACCGCTACTTCAAGGAAGTCGAACGCCACTACCGCATCCTCGACGAGCGCCTGGCCCAACATCAGTACCTGGCGGGCGACACCTACAGCATCGCCGATATGGCCTTGTGGGGCTGGGCCAACTACGCGCCCTACATCCTCGGCGAGAGCGGTCTGGCGGCGTACCCGAACGTCAAACGCTTGTACGATGAAATCAGTGCCCGCCCCGCCGCCCAGCGTGCCCACGGTCTGAAAGAGAAACTGGTGCTCAAGGCCGAATTCGACGAAGAAACCCGTCGCAACCTGTTCCCACAAAACCAGGCGTAACCCGCCGGTTCCAGCCTTCGAGGGTGATGAAATGAGTGATCAATGTGGCGAGGGAGCTTGCCACAGGTAAGCCACCTAACCCCCGATCGCTGCTTTGCCTAAGTGACCGCTCGGTAGAGCACACTGGAACGCATCACAACCTCCGTGGGATGATCGCGCCCCACCGCGCGCCCATCCCTGGAGATCCCGATGTCATTGTTGAGTAAAAAAGCCCTTGTCCTGCTGCTGGCCGCCGCTACCGGCCTTGGGGCTTTGAATGCGCAGGCTGCCAAGGCCACGTCCAGCGATGCGCCCGCCCAGAAAGTCTCGATGCTCGGCAGCAAATTCACCTTCAACCTGCCCAAGGGTTTCATCGCCAACCCGCTGCCGGCCAGCCCGGACGGTGCCAGCGGCACCCTGTACAGTAATGAAACCACCAAGACCGTGGTGATCGCCGCAGAAAACACCCTGCCCAACGGTATCAGCGTCAAGGACAACGACGGCGGGTTCCTCGACGGCACCGCGGCCGATTTCGAAGCGGCGCAACACAAATCCCTGCCCGACTACAACAAGCTCAGCGAGAAAGCCCTGACCCGGACAACCGGGCTGGGCCTGCGCCAGGTCGACGGCACTGCCACGCAGGGCGGCGGCATGACCCTCACCACCACGCTGATGGCCGCATCCGGCACTCGCATGGCGGTGATCCAGGTGATTTCCCGCCCAGGCGACATGGCGGCACACGAAACCCTGATCAAACAGATCGTCAGCGGAAAATGAATCTCAGGGATTGAGGCGCTGCAACCAGGCGCTCAAGTCCTGTATCTCGTCGGCGCTGATGTTGTGACCGACACCGGGGTAGGCGTGAAACTCGGGTTCGAGTGACACGCTCTGCAACAGGCTATTGGCTTCGGTGCCGTCGCTCAATGGCAGGCGTTTGTCCTGCTCGCCATGACCGATGAAAATCGCCAGGGACTGGCGTTTTTCATCCGGCTGGAGCTCGGACTTGAGCACCGGCAGTATCCGTCCGCTCAATGCAGCGATCCCACCGAGCGCCTCGGGATGCCGCAGGCCTGTTTCGTAGGACATGATCGCGCCCTGGCTAAAGCCCACCAGGAACACCTTCTCGGGTTCGGTGTGATATTTCTTCGTGGCCTGTGCGACGAAATCCAGCAGCAACTGGCCGCTGGACTTCAGATCATCGGTCTCGCCGTTGTAGGCCCCTTCGCCCTTCTTGCGAAACCACTGATAGCTACCCGCCTCCATCACCAAGGGTGCCCGCACCGACAGGTAGGTGTAGGACGCGGGCAAGTCATCCTTGATGCCGAACAGGTCCTGCTCGTTACTGCCGTAACCGTGGAGGAAAATCACAAGGGGTTGATGGTTCGAATCGGCGCTGGCCTGCTCCAGGTACTTGAGCGGCAAGTCGGTTTGCAGCGGGGTTTGGGCGTGGACGGCAGTGGATACCAAGAGCGTGAGCAGCGCGAGAATCTTCAACATGGGTCTTCCTTCACGGAATGCAGGATTCGGGGAAGAGCCTAACACTGTGAGGTGGGGCAGGAACATCTCGGGCGCGACTGATGCCGCCTTCGCGAGCAGGCTCGCTCCCACATTTGAAATGCATTCAACTGTGAGAGCGAGCCTGCTCGCGAAGAGACCCGAACAACCTGCAAAAATCTCTGAATCAGTCGTTGATCAACTTGCCCACCCGAATCGGCTCGCGCCCGGCGACCTTCGCCTGCCAACTGCCCGGTTGGGTGTAGCGCCCACGGTCGATGGCGAACAGCACGCCACTGGTGCCGGCCTGCACGGTGGTGACCTTGTCGTTCAACGGGTCGACCACCTCGAACAGCGCATCGCCCTTCTCCACCCACTCCCCGGCCTCACGCAGGAAGCTGACCACACCATGATGCGGTGCGAACAGGTATTGGGTGCCTTCGAATGGCATGCCTTCGCAGCATTCGGCCGGTGCCGCTGGCCAGGTGCCGGAGATGAAACCCTGCTCGGCGAGGAACCCGAGGATGGCCTCGCAATTGGCCTGGGCCTGGTCGACCCGGGTGTCGCCCATGCTGCCCAGCTCCAGGGTGGTCGCCAGGTTGGCCGGTGGAATCGTCGCCGCCGGGAACGCCCTGGCCAGGCGCAACCATGGCGAAGAACAGGATTCATCGAACGAACTGCCGCCGGAGTCTTCACACAACAACGCCACGCCGGCCTTCAAACGCGCCGCCAGGGATTGCCACTGCGGCCAGTGCTGCGGCAACGCGTAGATGTGGATCGCGGCGTCGAAGTCGCAATGCAGGTCGAGGGTGATGTCGGCGTCGCAGGCATGGCGCAGCAACAGGCGGTGCATGGCTTCCAGCTGCGATGGCGCTGCCGGCAAGCCGTCGAGGACCTGGCCCATGGTCTGGCGAATCAGCGCGATGTTGGCCTGGGCGTCGGTGCCAAGGCGATCACCGATCAACTCGGCCACCGGCGCACTGAGTTCGACGAACGAGCGATTGAAGTTCTTGCCGCTGCCGAGCTCGAAACGCCCCAAGTGGCTGCCTTGCAAGTGCTGGTCGAGGCCAATGGGATTGGCCACCGGCACCAGCTCTATCACACCGTTCAATTGTCCCTGTTGCTCAAGGTCGGCCAGGCGTTTTTTCAACTCCCAGGCGGTGCGCATGCCCGGCAATTCGTCGGCATGCAGGCTGGCCTGGATGTACACCTTGCGCGTGCCCGCGCCATAACGAAACACGCTGAGGGTGCGCTCGCTGCCCAGGTGGCTCCAGGGAAGTTTGTGGTCGATGCGTTGCATGAGGGGGACTCCTGATGTCTGTACGGCGAGCGCTGAAAATGATTGCACAAAAAAAATGGCAACCGCGTCTGACGGTTGCCACTTTTCCAAACGGCTGGATTACTCGCCGTAAACGTCAAACTTGAAGTACTTGTCCTGCACTTGCTTGTACTTGCCGTTGGTGCGGATTTCGGTGATCGCTGTGTTGAATTTCTCGGCCAGAGCGGTATCGCCCTTGCGCACGGCAATGCCTGCGCCGCCACCGAAGTATTTCGGATCGTTGTACTCTGGGCCAACGAAGGCAAAACCTTTACCGGCGTCGGTTTTCAGGAAACCGTCGTCCAGGTTGACCGAGTCGGCCAGCAGCGCTTCAATGCGGCCGGAGACCATGTCCAGGTTGGCTTCCTGCTGGGAGCCGTAGCGCACCAGGACAATCCCTGCCGGTTGCAGCACTTCGGTGGCGAAGCGGTCGTGGGTACTGGCGCGCAGGACACCGACTTTCTTGCCCTTGAGTTCGGTCAGCGGGTCCTTGACGTCGGTGCCTTCCTTCATCACGAAGCGTGCCGGGGTGTGGTAGTACTTGATGGTGAAATCGACGTTCTTCTTGCGGTCGTCAGTGATGGTCATGGACGACAGGATGGCGTCGATTTTCTTGACCTTCAGCGCAGGGATCAGGCCGTCGAACTCTTGCTCGACCCAGGTGCACTTGACTTTCATCTGCTCGCACAGCGCATCGCCGATATCCACGTCGAAACCGGTGAGTTTGCCGTCAGGGGTTTTCATCGAGAATGGCGGGTAGCCGGCTTCGATACCGATGCGGATCGGCTTGGCGTCTTCGGCCACGGCGGTCAGGGACAACATCGACAGTGCCAGGGCACCGAACATCACTAGCTTCTTCATTTATAACTCCTGTGTGCGGAGGCTTTTATTGGCAGCTTCGATTGGCAGCGTTCGGTCGTCGCTTCGTGAGCGGGAACCGAAGTGGCCGGCAGTCTAGAGCGGCTACAGGAGGGCAAATTACGCCGAGGCGACAAATATTTATAGAAAAGTGGCGCCCGGAGGGAGGCGTCGAGGTGAACGTTCCATGACGGTGCAAAGTCTGTCAGATATATCGCGATTTCAGACCGGACCTACAGGCTTTCAGGCGCCATCCGACAGAACGTGACGACTGGCGATACCCGGTGTTTTGCGGCACATTGAGCGCCCTTGCGTCCCATCGAGAATAGCGTGATGCCCACGTTGAACCTGATCCAGCACCACCCCGCCGAAGGTCCGGGCGCCATTGCGACCTGGGCCGAATCCCGAGGGCTGACGCTGAAGGTGTTTCGCGCCGACCTCGGCCAATTGCCGCCCGTCAGGGCCGATCCCGTGATCCTGTTGGGCGGGCCTTACGAATCCAATGCCGGCCCGGACTGGCTTGAAACCGAACGGCAATGGCTCAGAGGCACTCTGGATCAAGACGCGGCTGTGTTCGCCATTTGCCTGGGGGCACAGTTGCTGGCGTTGAGCCTGGGCGGGAATGTACGGCGGATGGATCGGAGCGAAACCGGATGGACCACCGTGAGCTTTATCGATGGGCAAACGCTGAAGGTGCTGGAATGGCACGAAGACGCCATCGACCTGCCGCCTGCCGCGCAGTTGCTCGCCAGCAGCGAGCACTGTGTGCAGCAGATGTACCGCGCCGGGCCGATGCGGCTGGGGTTGCAGTTTCATCCGGAGTGGAACGCCGAGTCGGTGGCCATGCTCAATGCGCATTTTGGCGATGAGTCGCCGTTGCCACGGGGGCCGCAGGACGGTGCTGCCTACGCCGATGTGTTGGCGTGGTTGCAGGCGACACTGGATGAGTGGTGGGTGGCTGCTAACGAACACTGATCCGTGGGGACCCCACTCTTGTGGCGAGGGAGCTTGCTCCCGCTGGGTCGCGAAGCGGCCCCAAAAAACTGCGTCTGCTTCGCAGCCGAGCGGGAGCAAGCTCCCTCGCCACAGGCAAGCCCCCTCACCACAATGATCAATGGTGTTTGGGTATCAGCATTCACAACCAATCACAGCATTCACCGGCCGCTGCACCCCGGCACTCAACTCAAACCCTTCATCCAGCCACCCGGTCACGCCGCCGATCATCTCCTTGACCGGATAACCCAGGGCCGCCAGTTTCACCGCCGCCTTGTTCGCGCCGTTGCAATGAGGTCCGGCGCAATACACCACGAACAGGCTGTTCTTCGGATAACCCGCCAAACCTTCGGCAGTCAGCAAACGCCCGGGAATGTTGATCGCTCCCGGTACATGCCCGCGTTCGAACGCCAGCGGGCCACGAACATCCACCAGAATGAAATCGACTTCGCCAGCCTGCAGGCTGCCGTAGACGTCGGAACAATCGGTTTCGAAGGTCAGACGGTTGCTGAAATGCATCAGGGCGATGGCCGAGGGGGCGGCGGGAATTTCGCGAACCAGGCTGGTCATGGGCTGTACTCCAAAGAAGCGGTGGGTGTGGGAAGACTTTATCCGCCAGCCGCTTGCGGCTACAGTGGCGCACAAGACACTCACCGGGAACTTTCCGCCAAATGCACCCCACCCCAGGAATGGTCGCGATTCTGGCCTACGACGGCCTCTGCACGTTCGAGTTCGGCATTGCCGTGGAGATCTTCGGCCTGCCACGGCCCGAATTCGAATTTCCGTGGTACGAGCATCGCATCGTCGCGGTCGATCAGGGCCCGATGCGTGCCATGGGCAGCATCCAGGTACTGGCCGATGGCGGCATGGAATTGCTCGCCGATGCCCGCACCATCATCATTCCCGGTTGGCGCGACCGCAGCGCCGCAGTGCCCGCAGAACTGATCGCCGCCCTGCGCCAGGCCCATGCCCGGGGGGCGCGGTTGCTGTCTATCTGCTCCGGTGTTTTCGTCCTTGCCGCCACCGGGTTGCTCGACGGCCACGGTGCGACCACGCACTGGCGCTATACCTCGGAACTGGCCGAACGCTTTCCCGGCATCCTCGTGGACCCGGACGTGCTGTATGTCGATTCCGGCCAATTGATCACCTCCGCCGGCAGCGCGGCAGGCATCGATGCCTGCCTGCACCTGGTGGCGCGGGATTTCGGCACCCAAGTGGCCAACTCCGTGGCCCGGCGCCTGGTCATGTCGCCGCAACGCAGCGGTGGTCAGGCGCAATTCATCCCGACGCCGGTCAGTCCTACACCGCGCAGCGATCTTTCCCGCGTCATGCAGTGGGCACGTGAGCGTTTGCACGAGCCACTGGAGGTGCGCGACTTGGCCAGCGAAGCCGCCATGAGCGAACGCACCTTCCTGCGTCGCTTCACCGAAGCCAGCGGCCAGTCACCGAAAACCTGGTTGCAGCACGAACGTCTGGGCCGCGCCCGCGAACTGCTGGAAAGCAGCGACCAGAACACCGAGCAGATTGCCGAACGTTGTGGTTATCGCTCGGTGGAAAGCTTTCGGGTGGCCTTTCGAACCGTGGTTGGCGTGCCGCCTTCGGTGTATCGGGAGCGGTTTGGACGAGGAGGCAATGTTGCTCTTTGAGGTGAACTCAAGGCTTGCGCAATAAATAGGTATCCATGATCCAGCCATTGGCCAGCCGCGCCGCCTTACGCACCCGTTCGATTTCATCCGCAACATCCTTGAGCTTGCCGCGGATCAGGATTTCATCCGGCGTCCCCAGATAGGCCCCCCAGTAAATCTCGGTGTCCTGATCCACCACCTGATGGTAAGCATCCTGGGCATCGAGCATCACCACCAGACTGTCGGCATCGCTCACCTGCCCTGCCGCCAGACGCCGGCCGGTGGTGATCTCAACGGAGCGGCCAATCTGGTTGAGCGGCACCTTGTGTCGGGCCGCCAACGCCTGGACGCTGGTAATGCCAGGAATCACCTCAAACTCGAACCCACAGGCGCCCGAGGCCTGGATCGCCTGAAGGATACGGATGGTGCTGTCGTACAGCGCGGGGTCGCCCCACACCAGAAAACCACCACACTGGCTGTCGGACAGTTCTTCATTGATCAGCCGTTCGAAGGTCTGTTGTTTGGCCAGGTTCAAGTCGTCGACACTGGTCTTGTAGTCCACCTCGCCGCGCTCGCGCTCAGGGCTGTGGGCTTCGACAAAACGGTAATCGCGGCCGGTGATGTAGCGTTCGCAGATTTCGCGGCGCAGATCGATGAGTTTGTCTTTGCTCTGGCCCTTGTCCATGAGAAAAAAAACATCGACCTGATTCAACGCCTTCACCGCTTGCATCGTGATGTAGTCGGGGTTGCCGGCACCGATCCCGATGACCAGGAGTTTTTTCATCACAGCAGGTCCTCGGGGTCGGTGCCCGGCAAGCGCAGTCGCCAGCGGCCATGGAACCGTAACTCGACAGCCGACAGGGGTTCGACGTCGATCAGGTTGGCCGATGCCACCTGCAACACGTGGGTCAGCGCGGCGCGAATGACAAAGGGATGGCTAATGGCAACGATGTGCCCGGGTGTCGACTGCAACGTTGTCAGCCACGCGCCCAACCGTTCCTCCAGTTGCAGCACCGACTCACCACCGTGGGGTGCCGACGCCGGGTCCACCAACCAATGCTGGAGTTCCTCGGCTTCAGTCTTTTGCAACTCACCGATGCGCACACCGGTCCAGCGCCCGAAGTCGCAGTCCCGCAGTGCGTCGACAATCTGCGGCGCGCTGCCGAACAGTTCAGCAGTTTGCCGGGTGCGCAACTCCGGGCCGCAGACAAGACGCGGAGCGCCCTTGAACTGATTGCAACGGGAAAGCCTGAGCGCCTGCCAATCCATCTCCAGAGCTTCGTCCAGAGGAAAACGCGCCAATTTCTGTGCGACGGTTCGAGCATGACAAATCAGGGTTAAACGGGTCGCCTGCACCAGCAATCACTCTTAAGATGGAAAGAAACGACGGCGTCAGGTGACCGCCATCGCGCAATTGTGCCGCAACACAGCAGGCCCGGGGGGTGTTTAATTTTCCTGTTTGAAACGGATTCCTTCAGCCATTTCCTGCCAGATTTTCTGTCATGGCTGACCGCAACGCAGGCAATCACCTACAAGACTTTACGACATCGCCGTAGCCCTTTGGCACAGGCATTTCGCCCCTTTTTCGGGCACGAGCAGACCACACGAAAATTCACTAGACAGGCAGTACGCGATGATTAAATACTCCTTTCAACGGACTGTTAAAACACTTGCCACGCTCATCCAGCAGGAGCCCGGATGCCTTTTCTCGAACACCCGATCAAAGCGCCTGGCCAGGCCCCGCCTGCGGCCGAACCGCCTGTTCCTCGTTTAATGCGGTCCATCCCAAGAAACATCCGACAAGAAAAAGAGTGGCGCCTGACAATGTTCAGATGACCACCGATTAAATGTGTGGAAAAACCGACAGTGATAGTCAGGTTCGGCTCAAACCGCCGAATCGTTTGATACAGGAGTGTCTCCATGCTGGTCTTGCGTCCAGTCGAGTTGGCCGACCTGCCCCAGTTGCAGAGGCTCGCCCGTGAAAGCCTCGTGGGCGTCACGTCCCTGCCCGACGACAGCGAACGGTTACGCGGAAAAATCCTCGATTCCTGTGCCTCGTTCGAAAAGGACGTTCAGGCTCATGGCCCGGAAAACTATTTCTTTGTACTCGAAGACCTGACGACACGACACCTGGTCGGCTGCTCGGAAATCCTCGCCACGGCCGGGTACGACGAGCCGTTCTACAGCCTGCGCAACCGGCACTTCAACAGTGCCTCGCGGGAACTGAACATCGAGCACGGCGTACCGGCCCTGTCGTTGTGTCACGACCTCAGTGGCCACACCTTGCTGCGGGGCTTTCATATCGACGCCGCGCGGGTGCGCAGCGCGCATTCCGAACTGCTGTCGCGGGCGCGCCTGTTGTTCATCGCCGCCCACGCCCGGCGTTTTTCCGACACGGTGATCACCGAAATCGTCGGCTACAGCAGTGATGAAGGCCACTCGCCATTTTGGGACGCCGTGGGCAAGCATTTCTTCGACTTGCCCTACGTCGAGGCCGAACGGCTTTGCGGCCTGCAGAACCGCACCTTTCTCGCCGAACTGATGCCGCAGTATCCGATCTACGTGCCCATGCTGCCCCAGGCGGCACAGGACTGCATCGGCAGCATCCACCCCGATGGCCAGGAAGCCTTCGATATCCTCGAACGGGAAGGTTTCGAAACCAACAGCTACATCGATCTGTTCGATGGCGGCCCGACGCTCTATGCGCGCACCGCGGGCATTCGCTCCATCGCCCACAGCCAGTGCGGCGTAACGCAGCTTGGCCCGGTGATCGATGCCCGTGGCAGCTTTCTGGTGAGCAACGAGTCTTTGAACGATTATCGGGCCATCGTCGCCGATCTTGATTACATCCCCGGGCAACCCGTGACGCTGGACGCCGTCATGTGCGAGGCGCTGAAGGTGACCGAGGGCAGCACGATCAGGCTGGTTGCCCTGTGAACGCTCACCAGATTCAACGCCAGAGCACACGCGCACAAGGAACAGCCGCATGATTGTCCGTCCGGTTCAGATCACCGACCTGCCCGCCCTGTTCACGCTGGTGCGCCAGGCCGTTCCGGGGCTTACCAGCCTGCCGGCCGATGAAGAACGCCTGGCCCACCGGATTCGCTGGGCCCAACGCACCTTCGCCGGGCAAGTCGATCGGGCCGATGCCGACTACCTGTTCGTGCTCGAGGACGACGAGCAACAAGTGGTGGGCGTCAGCGCCCTGACGGGGGGCGTCGGTCTGCGCGAGCCCTGGTACAACTATCGGGTCGGACTGACGGTCAGTGCTTCGGCGGACCTGGGTATCCAGCGCCAGATCCCGACCCTGTTCCTGAGTAATGAATTGACCGGGCAATCGGAAGTCTGCTCGTTGTACCTGCGCCCCGATCAGCGCCAGGGCAGCAACGGCCGTTTGCTTTCCCTCGGGCGCCTGTTGTTTGTGGCCGAGTTTACCCAGCTGTTCGGCAACCGGCTCATCGCCGAACTACGCGGCAGCGCCGACGAACAAGGCGGCTCGCCGTTCTGGGACAGCCTCGGCCGGCATTTTTTCAAGATGGATTTCCGCCACGCCGATCACTTGTCCGGGCTGGGCAACAAATCCTTCATCGCCGAACTGATGCCGCGCCAGCCGCTGTACACCTGCCTGCTCACCGAACAGGCCCAGGCAGTGATCGGCAAGGCCCACCCGAACACCGAGCCGGCCCTGAAAATCCTCAGCGCCGAGGGGTTTGCCCACAAGGGCTACATCGATATCTTCGACGGCGGACCGGTCATCGAAGCCCCGGTTTCCGGGATCCGCACCGTGCGCGACAGCCGACCGCTGTCACTTGCCATCGGCTCGAAGGACGATAAAGCGCCCCTCTGGCTGATTCACAACCGCCGCCTGGAAAACTGTCGCATTACCTGCGCCCCGGCCCGCCAGGTGGGCAACAGCCTGGTGGTTGATCGCCTGACCGCCAAGCGCTTGCAGCTGCAGCCCGGAGATTCGGTGCGCGCCGTGCCGCTGCTTGACCAACGGCAACAGGCCGTGGCGGCGTGACTGATCAGTTCCATCGCTGCGACGTCAATCGGCCTAACCCAGCAAATTCGTCATCATTCTCCCCCGGCGCGCGTGATAGCCTTTTATTTCTTCGGCGTTGACACTTTTGCTCAAGCCCTTCCATTCCATTGGTGGAACTCATATGTCCAGGCTTTCCCATCAAGATTTGCGGCGCAATTTTCGCCAACTGTTCGCCTCCAACACCTGCTACCACACGGCCTCGGTGTTCGACCCGATGTCGGCCCGCATCGCCGCCGACCTGGGCTTCGAAGTCGGGATCCTCGGGGGTTCGGTCGCCTCGCTGCAAGTGCTGGGCGCCCCCGACTTTGCCCTGATCACCCTCAGCGAATTCGCTGAACAGGCCACCCGCATCGGCCGTGTCGCCCAGTTGCCGGTGATCGCCGACGCCGACCACGGCTACGGCAACGCGCTCAACGTCATGCGCACCATCGTCGAACTCGAACGTGCTGGCGTCGCCGCGCTGACCATCGAAGACACCCTGCTGCCCGCGCAGTTCGGCCGCAAATCCACCGACCTGATCACGGTCGCCGAAGGTGTCGGCAAGATCCGCGCTGCGCTCGAAGCCCGCTGCGATTCGGAAATGGCAATCATCGCCCGCACCCATGCCGGGATTCTGCCGGCGCAGGAAATCATCAGCCGCACCCGGCAATACCAGAGCGCTGGCGCCGACGGGATCTGCATGGTGGGTATCAAGGACTTCGACCATCTGGAGCAGATCGCCGAGCACCTGAGCGTGCCGCTGATGCTGGTGACCTACGGCAACCCGCTGCTACGCGATGACAAGCGCCTGGCCGAACTGGGTGTGCGCGTGACCATCGACGGCCATGGCGCGTACTTCGCCGCGATCAAGGCGACCTACGACAGCCTGCGCGAGCAACGCCAGATCCTCACCCAGACATCGGACCTGAGCGCCACCGAGCTGACACACACCTACACGCAACCCGAGGAATACATCCGCTTCGCGGAGGAGTTCATGAGCGTCAAGGAGTGACGGTTTAAACCGACACACCGCTTTCGTCGGATCGCCGCCCGGAGCAAGCTCGCTCCCGCAGGTCTTGCGCTAGACAGTCACACCGAGTCGAGCAGTTCGCGATAGGGTTTCCCGTTCCCGCAGCAGATCACTCGATTGCGCCCGGTGGTCTTGGCTTCGTATAGCGCATGATCGGCGTCATTGAGCCAAAGCGTCGCGTCGGCATGGGCCGGGTTGAAGGACGCCATTCCAATGCTCAGGCTGACTTTCAGCGCCGGGTTCTGCTCGTAGCCCAAGGTGGCGAAGCGATCGCGCAGGGCATCCATGACGGCGACGGCGCGGTTCAGGGGCAGGTCCGGAAGGATCACGCAGAACTCGTCACCGCCGTAGCGCCCTGCTACATCGGTCGCTCGCAGGTTCTGCTTGAGCATTTTGCTCAACTGACGCAAGACGATGTCGCCGGCAACATGCCCGTAGGTATCGTTGATGGCTTTGAAATGGTCGATGTCGATCAGGGCGATCGCTCCACCTTTTTGCTGGTGTTTGCAACGCTGGAACTCGATCTCCAGCTGGTCCTTCCAGGTGCCGTGGTTCAGCAGGCCTGTCAGGCTGTCGGTGCGGCTCAGTGCCAGCAGTTCACGCTTCTGACAGCCGAGGGTATGGGCCTGGCGGAAGCAGATCCAGCCCAGCGCCAGCGGATACAGGCACAGCAACGGCAAACAGGCATAGAGCTGCACCGCGCTGGTGGCAGGAATGAACGCCGGGGCGAAAATCTGCAGGCCTACGCCCACGCCCAGGATTTGCGCGGCCGTCCCGGCCAGCAGGAAGCGCAAGCCGCCTATGGCCACGTTGTTCATGGCCATCATGGAAATGGTGGTCGCGCTGGGCAGTGGATTGAATTGCATCGCGGCAATCCAGAAGCCGCCGAGAAAGGCATCGATCAGCAGATTGCGGTGTTCGGCATGATAGGGCGTCCTGGCCCGGCGCGCCCATTGGTAAGCCAGATGCGGCCAGACCAGGCCATTGAACCACATGAAGCCCCAGACCCAGGGCGCCGGATCGAGCGGATACATTGCCACGCTCACACACACCAACCCCAGGGCCAGCCCCAGGGTCCGCGATGTATAGAGCCTCCTGGCCAATGAAAATCCCTTTCCTCCCGTTTTTGTCATAGGGCCTCTGTGCCACTCGACGGAATGCGATTACAGCCTGTGCCTGTACGCTGGAGTCTATCAGGGCGAGATTAAATAGCCATCACTGGCTGACGGGCTGAATATCGCGACATCACGCTCGCATAAAAGCAAAAGCCTCGCCCCAGAAACGGCTATACATGAAAGAAGGGGTTGATCGATGACCATAAGAGGAGGCTCATGCAGACCTTTCAAGTATTGATCATCGGCAGCGGGTTTGGCGGCCAATGTGCAGCAATCAATTTGCTCAAGGCCGGCATCGACGATTTTCGCCTGCTGGAGCGGCGGGATTTCTTCGGTGGCACCTGGTGCCAGAATACCTACCCTGGCGCGGCAGTCGACGTGCCCTCGCCGCTGTACTCCCTGTCTTTTGCTCCGTATCGCTGGACACAAATGTTCGCCGAACAGGCCGAACTGCACCGCTACACCCGCCACGTGGTGGAACACTTCGGCCTGCGGGACAAGGTGGAACTGGGCGCCAATGTCGAGCGCGTCGAATGGGACGACACCAACAAACGCTGGACGGTGTACACCGCCGGCAAAGGCACCTTTTGCGCGCAGTTCCTGATCAATGCGACCGGGCCCCTGAGTCAACCGGTGGTCCCTCGCTTCGATGGACAGGAACGCTTCCAGGGCAAGTCGTTCCACACCAACAACTGGGATCACCAATACGACTACCGGCATAAACGCGTGGCCATCGTCGGCAGCGGCGCCAGTGCGGCCCAGGTCATTCCGGCCATCGCCCCGGACGTCGGGCACTTGCATGTGTTCCAGCGCACGCCCCACTGGGTCTTGCCCCGGGCTGACCGCCGCTTTGGCCGTTTCCAGCGCTGGCTGCTGGGGTTCAAACCGGCCTACAAGCTGCTGCGCTGGGGGATCTACTGGCAATTCGAAACCCGGGTGATTGCCTTCAAGTATTCGAAACCGGCGGTGCACATGGTCCAGCGTCAGGCCCTGCGCTTTCTCAAACGCCAGGTACCGGACGCCGAACTGCGGTGCAAGCTGACGCCGGACTACACCATCGGCTGCAAACGGGTGATTCTGTCCAGCACGCTGTACCCGGCGCTGGCGCGCGACAACGTGACGTTGCACAGCCGCGAGCAAGGCATCGCGTCCATCGACGAAACCGGCATCGTTACCCTGGATGGCCAGCACATCGAACTGGACCTGATCGTCTGGTCCACCGGCTACGATGCCACCGACGGGGTAATTTCCTACCCGGTAACGGGCAAGAACGGCACCCGCCTCAAGGAGGTCTGGGCGCAATACCCGCGGGCCTACCTCGGCACCGCCCTGCCCGACTTTCCCAACCTGTTCATCGTTACCGGGCCGAACACCGGCATTGGCCACACCTCGGCGCTGTTCATCATCGAATCCCAGATGAATTACATCCTCGATTGCATTCGCACCTTGAAGACTCAAGGTTTACGCAGCATCGAAGTTCGCCATGAGGCGGAACGTACCTACACTGAAATGATCCACCGGGAAATGGAACGCACCGTGTGGAAATCCGGTGGTTGCCACAGTTGGTATCAAAGCAAGAGCGGTCATGTGATTGCCATGTTTCCGGGATTCAGCTTCAGCTTTCATCGCTTGACCCGAGCGCTGAAACCCGCCGATCACATTTTGTCCTGAGCAGATAGAAGGGAGACGCGTGATGCTTTTGTTGTTCGTCGTTCTCGCAGTGTTCGTCGCCTGGAGCTGGCTGACCTACCCGGCCATCGGCTACTGGCTCTATGACTTGAGCATGGCGGCCGAGGCCAAGCTGTACCGGCTGCACAAGATCGTCGTGCCCATCCCCGAAATGACCGTCTCGACCTGGCAAGGCGGGCCGTACGAGGCCACCAGCAGTGTGCTGATGCTCCATGGCTTCAGCGCCGACAAGAATCTCTGGCTGCGTTTCGCGCGGCACTTTGTCGGCAGCCATCGGGTGATCATCCCGGACATCGCTGGCCATGGCGAAACCGGCTTCAAGGCGGGCGGCGGCTACGACATCCCGCTGCAGGCCAAGCGCATGATCCAGCTGCTGGACGTGTGCGGGGTCGAGAAAGTCCATGTCATCGGCAACTCCATGGGCGGCTACATGGCGGCCTGGCTCGCGGCCACTTACCCGGAGCGCATTGTGTCCTTGGCCCTGATCGACCCGGCCGGGGTCACTTCGCCCGAGCCCAGTGACCTTGAGCGGCATTTGGCCAAGGGCCACAACCCGTTTCTGATTCATTCGCGGGAAGAATTCCAGCGTTTCTACGCCATGACCATGGCTTCGCCGCCCTGGGTACCGAAGCTGGTGCTCGATGCCGTCGCCCAACGCTATGAACAGTCCCGCGAGGAGCTGGAGGAAATCTTCCGCGAATTTCGCGCCAGCCCGCCGATGGAACCGCACCTGCCCGACATCACCGCCCCGGCGCTATTGCTGTGGGGGCGCAAGGACCGGTTGATCGATGTCAGCAGTGTGTCAGTCTGGAGCAAGGGCATCGCCGACCTGCGCGTGCATATCTGGGACGCCATCGGGCACATGCCCATGGTGGAAGCGCCATACGGTTCGGCGCGCCTGTATCGCGAGTTTTTGGCATCGCTGCGTTCGGAGAGCCCACAGGATCAACGACTGCATTAGGGGGGCGTTCTCAATTAGTTTCCCCACCGCGTTGTCGCCTTAAAGCTGGCCAGGCAAGGCGTAGGCCGCTGGGAATGGTTGTGCCCTTTCCAAGGCCTGCAACGCAGCATGGCCAGCTTTAAGGCACACCCCCCCTAGGCATGCAGTCCTTTGCAGAATGAAGTTCGTCAGAAACTTCGTTTGTCGGCGTCGCTGAAGGCTGCGATCTTTCGTCCATCCTCTACGTCACCGCGCCAGGAATCCTGTTCATGAACCACCCGAACTTCGTCAGCCCTGACCTGATCCGCCAACGCTTCTCCAAAGCGATGTCCGACATGTACCGCGAGGAAGTGCCGTTGTACGGCGCATTGATGGAACTGGTGGAACAGACCAATCGTCACGTGCTGGACAGCGATGCGCAAATCCTGCGGCAGCTCACCAGCACCGGCGAAATCGAACGCCTGGACCTTGAGCGCCATGGAGCGATCCGCGTCGGTACGGCCGATGAACTGGCGACCCTCGCCCGCTTGTTCGCGGTGATGGGTATGCAACCGGTGGGTTACTACGACCTGACTCCAGCCGGCGTGCCGGTGCATTCCACGGCGTTTCGCGCGGTGCATGAAGCGTCGTTGCAGGTCAGCCCGTTCCGGGTATTCACCTCGCTGTTGCGCCTGGAACTGATCGAAGACCTGGAGCTGCGAGCCTTCGCCCAGTCGATGCTCGACCAGCGCTCGATCTTCACCCCCACGGCCCTCACGCTCATCGAACGCGCCGAATCCCGGGGTGGCCTGACCGATCAGGAAGCCCAGGAATTCGTTGAGCAGGCGCTGGAAACGTTTCGCTGGCACCACAGCGCCACCGTCACCGCCGAGCAGTATCGACAGCTCAGTGCCCAGCATCGTCTGATCGCCGACGTGGTGGCATTCAAGGGCCCGCACATCAACCACCTGACACCACGGACCCTGGACATCGACATCGTCCAGGCACAGATGCCGGCCCATGGCATCACCCCCAAAGCGGTAATCGAAGGCCCACCTCGCCGCCAGTGCCCGATCCTGCTGCGCCAGACCAGCTTCAAGGCCCTGGACGAGCCGATTGCCTTCACCGATCAAAGCGAGGCGCGCGGCAGCCACAGTGCCCGTTTCGGCGAGATTGAACAGCGCGGTGCCGCCCTTACGCCCAAAGGCCGCGCACTCTACGACCGCTTGCTCAATGCCGCACGGGACGAACTCAAGGACTTCCCCAACGAAGCCAACGCCGCGCGCTACAACGCCCTGATGGCGCAGCATTTCAGCGAGTTCCCTGACACCTGGGAAGGCATGCGCCAACAGGGCCTGGCTTACTTCCGCTACTTCGTGACGGAACAAGGCCTGGCGGCGGGTGACCTGAAAAACGCCCCCCTGGAAGACCTGCTCGGCGACGGTTACCTGCGGGTTGAACCGCTGGTGTATGAAGATTTCCTGCCGGTCAGCGCGGCGGGGATTTTTCAGTCAAACCTGGGGGACGCAGCACAAACCCGTTACGGCGCCCATGCCAACCAGCAGGCCTTCGAACAGGCCCTGGGGCGTTCGACGATCGATGAGTTGGAACTGTATGCCGAGAGCCAGCGACGCTCGGTCGAACAGTGTTTCGCCGCGCTGGCCGATTAAAAAGCATGACGGAATGACTTGTTACAACTCAATAAAAACGGGCGACCTGCAGGCCGCCCGTTTTTTATATCCAAAACTTTCAATACAGCAAATAAAGTGTTCGCCCAGTGCAATGGCCTCGGCAATCCATGCACTGGTAAAGAGCCCTGACACTGGGCGAACGGAAAGTATTTTAGTAGAAGCGAATTAATATGTCCGCACTGCAAAGATGAAATTTATCGACACAATGTTTAACAAGATGTTGACTTAAATACTATGCAACACGGTATCTCGAACTCACCAGTTCGACCATTACGAGCTGATTATTTCTATACAAAACTTGCACAAAAACAATCAGCCCGTATAGAACCATGACTCGATATCAGTGCTTGCTGGTCACCGTCAAAATGTCGGTATAAACCACGTTGACGCTTTGTCCGACTTTCAAGTCCTTGAGTTTGGCCTGGACTTCAGGTCGCTTGACGTCGACGGTCTTGGACTTGCCTTCCGGGTTTTCGAAGGTCACCTGGTTTTTCTTCTGGTCGATGTGGGTGATTTTCAACTGCACTTTCACCTGGCGGTACGCTTCGCCGCCCGGGTTGGCGCTGCCTGGCGCTGCGCGCACTTCGCCGGTGGCTTCGGCGGTGCCGGGCAGGCCTTTGTCGACATCGGTGTCGAGGTAGGCTGCTACGGCGCTGGTGACCCTGATGTCGACCGAGTCGCCGGCCTTGAGGTTTTTGAGGTTTTTCGCCTTTTCGGTCAGTTGTACAGGGAATTCATTACCCTGCGGGCCTTTCAGGACCACTATATGGTTCGCGGTGTCTACCGAAACGACTTTGGTGGCGACCTGATCAACCACCACAACTTCGGACAACGGTAGTTCGGCGGCAACCGCGCCGAAACTGGCGGCAGACAGCAAGGTTGCGAGGGCGATGGCTTGGGTCAGTGCGTGGCGTTTCATAGGCAGAACATTCCCTGTGATAGATGGCAACAGACGGCGTTGAAACCGGGCTCAACGCCATGTGTGCGAGTGAGCATAGACGCTGTTCTGCGAGTGGTCGCGCCGCAGCGGTGATTTTCCTTGCACGAGCGCCTAGTACCCGGTCATTTCCAGATAGCCCTGCCCTGTATGACTGCCACTGAGGCGCACCGGGCCTTCCCAATAAGGAATGCGCAAATCCATCCAGGCCTGGGGATTGAGCGCGGCAATGGCGATATCGAGGTGTCTGGCGGGGATTTTGATCGACCAGCGAATGGGCATCGCGCGCCCGGCAACCCGGGCCGTGTCTTGCGGCGTGAGGATGATGTCGCCAGCGTGCAGCAATTGTGTCTGGCCCCCAGCGTCGATCCAGGTGCCGGTGAGGTAAGGCTCGCCGTCCTTTTGCCGCATGCGATACAGCATCACCTGCTCGCCGCTGTCCAGGTGCAGGGAAAACCAGTCCCACCCTGTCTGGTTGCTCGTCAGGGGCTGGCTGCTCCATTCGCGGTCGAGCCAGGCCGGGCCACTGACCTGAAAGGTCTTGCCATCGATTTCCAGGGTGCCGCTGGCCTGGAAAAACGGCTGACTGTAGTAGTAAGAGGCCTGACCCTGTTCGGATTTCTGGCTGAAGCCCCGTTCCCCCTGAAGCACCAGCGGCCCTGTCGAGGTCAACCGCAGCCGGTAACTGAAACGCTGGTCGCGGGCACTGAGTAGCACGTCGGCCAACGGGTCGTCGGCAGTCGCCTGGCTGCGCAGTTGCCAGTCGTCGATCCATGCATTGAACGGCGCAACGTTGACACCGGCCTGACCGACGCCGCCACGGGCATAACGTTCGGCCGCATGATGCACTGTCGCCGACGTCACCGCCGCGTGGCCGAGCCAGATCGTCTGATTCTGCCAACCCGCCACCTCGGGGCTGGCTTTCAAAGCGCTGCGGAACAAGGTCCATTGCGCGCCGAACTCATTGCCCTGATCGTCCTTCAGATTGGCCGTGACATACCACCATTCGATGCGAAAGCCGTCGTGGGGACCGTGATCCGCCGGGAAGCTGAACACCCGACCGGGCACCACCGGGGTGAAGGCGGCGGCCTGGTTGCCCAGCCCCGCAAAGCCCTTTTGCTCCGGTGCCGGTTGATCGCAACCGCTCGCCAGCAACGCCAGGAGCAACACGCAGGCTTTAATCTTCATGGGCAAACGTCCGCAGCAGGTCCGCCGGTTGCGTGCGGTACAAACGGTACAACGGCCAGGCCGAGGCCAGTAACGTCGCGACCAGCGCCAGCCCCATCAATTGCAACAGTTGCATTGGAAACACCCGCAACGGCAGGCGCCAGCCAAAGGCCTGCACGTTGATCACCGTGTCCAGGCACCACGCCAGGGCGATGCCCAGCGGCAATGCCAGCACCAAGGTCAATATCGCCAGCAACCAGGTTTGCCCTAGGTTGAGCAACATCAGATGCCGACGCGTCACGCCCAGCGCCCACAGCGGCGCCAGTTGCCCGAGACGGCTCTGGCTTTGGGTCAACAGGCTGATGAACAGCGCCACCCCGGCCACGCACAGCGTCAGGCTGTTGAGTGCGGCGGTGGCGGCGAAGGTACGTTCGAAGATTTGCGTGGACCAACCCTTGAGCCGCGCCTGATCGACGATGCGGCTGTCGTCCAGGGTAAAGCGTGCCTGCAGCGCCGTGACGAACGCCGGAATCGATGCCGGTTCGATGCGCAGATTGAAGCGGCTCGGTGTCAGTTGCGGCCAACCGCGCAACAGGTGGCCGATGTTCACCAGAATGTGGCCCTTGGGATTGCCGTAGTCGGCGTAGATCCCGACGATCCGCGGCGACCACGGGCCAGTGGGGGTCGGCAGCGTCAGGTGATCGCCCAGTTGCACGTGCAGGCGCCGGGCCAGTTGTTCGCTGAGCATCACCGCATCGTCCTTGGCCAGCCGCTCCCAAGGGTTGTCGCCCAAGGCTTCGAGCAGCGGCCAGTGCTGGCGATAGGTCGGGTGGTCGATGATCCCGGACAGGTCCGTCGGCCAGCCCTGCAACTGGATCGAAACCTGCCAGTTGGGCAGCACCGCCGCCAGTTGCGGCTGCTGGTTGAGCCAGCTTTGCAGCTCCCGGGCCTGGGCCGGGTTCTGGGGATTGAGGTAAAGCTCGGCCGTCAGCCGTTGTTCGAGCCAGTCGCTGAAGGTCTGGCGAAACCCTGCGGTCATGCTGCCGGCACCGATGTTCGCCGCCATGGCCAACAGCAGCGCCATCAACGCCAGGCTCAGGGCCGGCAGTTGCTGGCGGCAATCGGCGACAAACCACTGGCCAAGCACCGAGCGACTTCGCTGCGAAACGAGATTGAGCAGAGAACTGAGCACCACCGGCAATGCCAGCGCGGCACCGATCAACAGAGCCGCCATCAACACGAAGCCACTGATAAGGCTGTCGCCGAAGATCAACGCCAGCAGCGCGATCACCCCGGCCATAGCCGCCACCCACCCCTGGCGTCGCAACCAGCGTGCATGGGCCTGATGCCAGGCCTGCGGGTCGGCCAACGCCAGCAATGGCAAACGCGCCGCCCGCAACAGGCTGTTGGCCCCGGCGAGCATTGCGCCGATCAGACTCAAGCCGATACCACTGAACCACCACGACAGGCTGAGGCTCAACTGCCCCGCCACTTCGGCGCCGTACAAGCCACGCAGGCTGGCGGCGACATCGGGCAACAGCACACCGGCCAGCAGGTAGCCGCTGACCACCCCGGCCACACCGCCGATCAGGGCCAATCCACCCAATTCGACGGCAAGGCAAGCGATCAGCATCCGCGCACTCACACCGCAGGCGCGCAGGGTCCGGAGCAGGCTTCGCCGTTGCTCCAGCGCCAGTCCGATGGCAGCGTGCACGATAAACAGGCCGACCACGAACGACAGCACCCCCAGGGCATCGAGGTTCAGGTGGAAGCTTTCGGTCAGGCGCGTCAGGTTGCTTTCTTCGCCAGCTCGCTTGAGTTGCAGCTGGCCCTTGAACGGCTCCGGCAATGGCGCGGTGAAATCCTTCGGTAACAGCAGCCGCGACAGTTGCTCCGGCAACCCCAGAATCTGCTGGGCAAAACCGATGTCCACCAGCAGCACGCCGGGCGCCATGTCGGCCTGCACATGCAGCGGCGGCAGTGCCACGCCCGCCAGGTTCAGTGGTCGGTCACCCTCGCGAAAACCCAGTGCCTGCAAGGTCTGGGGCGAGATCCAGGTACTGCCCGGCGGACTGAAAAAGCCGACCACCTGTTCAATCGCCAAGGCCTTCCCGGCCACCGCCGCGCCCGCCGGCAGCGACACCGGCTCGATGCCCATCAACTGCAAGCGCTGCTCTTCGTGCCCCTTGAGCGTGACCCGGCCTTGCAGCACCGGTGACACCGGCCACCCCGCGCGGCGCAGATCGATAAACCATTGCTGGGGGAACGTGCCGCCGCCGGGTGTAACGAGACTGGCCTGGGGTTCGCCGCCGATCAACTGACTGGCGCGGGCATAGCTGTCGCGGGCCTGGCTGTTGAGAGCCTGGACACCGGTCAACAGACCGGTGGCCAGCCACAACCCGGTCAGCACACTGAAAAACTGCACCGGATGCTGCCGCCAGTGGCTGAGCAGCGCACGCAGAGTTTCGCTGAAAATGCGCATGTCAGCGCTCTCCCGCACCGGCCAGACGACCGCCGCACAGCATGGCTTTTTCCGCCAGCCGTGCCGCCACGCCGGGACTGTGGGTGACCATCAACAGGCTGGTGGGACTGTCGTCGAGCAATTCCAGCAGCAACTGCAACACCTCGGCGCCGGTTGTTTCATCGAGGCTGCCGGTGGGCTCGTCGGCCAGCAGCAATGGCGGGCGCGACGCCAGCGCTCGGCCCAGTGCGACCCGTTGCTGCTGGCCGCCGGACAGTTGCTCCGGATAGCGCCGCAGCAGCTCCCCCAAGCCCAGGCGCTGCACCAGGTGCGCCTGCCAGCGTGGGTCATGGCGCCCCGCCAGACGTGCCTGAATCGCCAGGTTGTCTTCGACCCGCAGGCTGCCGATCAGGTTGAATTGCTGGAACACCAGGCCGATTTCCGTACGACGCCAGTTCGCCAGTTGCCCTTCATTCATCTGTTCCAGGCGATGCTCGCCACTGCGGATGCTGCCGCGATCGACCTTGTCCAGCCCGGCGATCAGGTGCAGCAAGGTGCTTTTGCCACTGCCCGACTCGCCCATCAGCGCCAGGCTGCTGCCGGGCCTGAGCGTCAGGTCGACGCCTTGCAGCACCGGCAGCGGCCCCTGCGGGGTGGCGTAGCTTTTGAAAACGCCATGGACTTCAAGCATGGGTCAACCTGCTGGATATGCCTGGCCCAAGGATAGCGGCCCTGAATGGTTTTTGTCCGCTGACGATCATGGCCCCGACCGCCCATCGCCCTACCCTCGAAGCTGGTCTGACCATAACGACAAAAAACGGAGACGCCATGCCTCGTTTCACCTTGAGCCCTCGTGGGCTGCTCACTTGCCTGATCACTGCCTGCCTTGCGCAATCGGTGGTCGCCGCCGATGGACCGGTCGCGGCCAGCCCGCAAACCACGGCCAGTAACGCCGCCGTGCTGCAACAACTGCCCTTCACCGACCGCACCGACTACGAGTCGGTCACCAAGGGCCTGATCGCGCCGTTCAAGGGCCAGGTCAAGGACGCCACGGGCAAGGTCATCTGGGATATCCAGGCCTATGACTTCCTCGCCAAGGACCAGGCCCCGGAGTCGGTCAACCCGAGCCTCTGGCGCCTGGCCCAGCTCAGCGCCCATGCCGGATTGTATGAAGTCAGCCCTCGGCTGTATCAGGTGCGCGGCCTCGACCTCGCCAACATGACCATCATCGAAGGCGACGACGGGCTGATCATCATCGACCCGCTGACCATGGCCGAAACCGCCAAGGCGGCGCTGGACCTGTACTACCAGAACCGTCCGCACAAACCGGTGGTGGCGGTGATCTACAGCCACACTCACGTCGACCACTTCGGTGGCGTGCGCGGGGTCATCGACGAAGCCGACGTCAAGGCCGGCAAGGTCAAGGTATTCGCCCCCGCCGGGTTCATGGAACACGTGATGAGCGAGAACGTCTACGCCGGCAACGCCATGAGCCGCCGTGCGCAGTTCCAGTTCGGCAGCCTGCTGCCCCGTGGCGAAAAAGGCCAGGTCGATGCCGGCCTGGGCAAGAGCACGCCGAGCGGCGGCACCGTCACCCTGATCCCGCCCACCGACCTGATCGACAAGGAACTGGAAACCCGCACCATCGCCGGCCTCGACGTGGAGTTCCAGTTGACCCCGGGCACCGAGGCGCCGGCGGAAATGAACCTGTACCTGCCGCAGTTGCGCGCCTTGTGCATGGCGGAAAACGCCACGCAAATGATGCACAACATCCTCACCCCCCGTGGCGCGCAAGTGCGTGACGCCAAGGCCTGGGCCGAGTACCTGGACGGCAGCCTGGCGCGTTACGGCGACAAGAGCGACGTGTTGTTCGCCCAGCACAACTGGCCGACCTGGGGCGGCGAACGCATCCGCACCTTCCTCGCCGACCAACGCGACATGTACGCCTTCCTCAATGACCGCACCCTGCACCTGCTGAACCAGGGCCTGACGCCGCTGGAAATCGCCGACTCGATCAAGAAACTGCCCGGCAGCCTCGACCAGAAGTGGTACACCCGTGGCTACTACGGCTCACTGAGTTTCAACACCCGGGCGGTGTATCAGCGCTACATGGGTTTCTATGACGGTAACCCGGCCAACCTCAATCCGCTGCCGCCAGTGGAAACGGCCAAGCGTTCGGTCGAAGCCATGGGCGGCGAAGCGGCTGTGCTGGGGAAAATGCAGGCGGCAATGGCCAAGGGTGAATACCGCTGGGCCGCGCAACTGGGCAATCAGGTGCTGTTCGCCAACCCGGACAACGGCGACGCCCGCAAAGCCCAGGCCCAGGCGTTGGAGCAAATGGGCTATCAAAGTGAAAACGCCACCTGGCGCAACATGTACCTGACCGGTGCCATGGAACTGCGCAACGGCGTACCACCCAATGCGGGCACTTCGGTATCGGTGGACATGGTACGGGCAATGAGCCCGCAGATGTTCTTCGACTTCCTGGCGGTGCGCCTGGACAGTGAAAAGGCCGTAGGCCATGACCTGACCCTGAACTGGACCTTCGATGACCTGAACAAGGACTTCAACCTGACCCTGCGCAATGGCGTGCTGACCCACCGTGCCGGGCTCAATGCTCAGGCGGATGCCAGCGTGACCATGAGCAAGGCCACCCTGGAACAGATCAGCCTCAAGCAACTGGATATCCCGACGGCGATGCAGAAAGGCCTGATCAAGTTGCAGGGCAATGGCAAGAAGCTCGGGGAGTTGATGAGCAGCCTCGATACGTTTGCACCGCAGTTCAATATCGTCACCCCTTGACCGGATGACGCGGGGAACCGCGTCGCCTTCATCGCGAGCTTGCTCGCGATGGCGGTTTACCGGCCAACCAGGTATGTCACAGGTGAACGAAACCCGCGACAAGGCCGGCCGGTAGGCCGCCTCGGACGCTGTTGCGGTGCACGCCCCCTCATGAGGCCGAGCGCAGGTTCTGCGCAGTGGGCAACCCGGCATGGATGCCGGGTTAGCCGCCGCCGGCCATGGATGGCCGATGGCGGCGGGCCCACGGAGCAGGACCGGAGCGAGGGCATGCCGAGCCACGGCGAGGCACCGAATGTCAGGGGCAAGAGCCCTTGGTTACTTGGGGCTTTTCCAAGTGACCCGCTGTAAGAGCGGAACCATAGGTGGCCGTTACCGCAGAAACGGATATGTACACCATCAAAAATCCATGCCGCCTGACACAAAGCCTTCGCGAGCAAGCTCGCACACAGGGGACCGGGTTGTTCACAGCAATTGTGAACGACACTGATCCAATGTAGGAGCGAGCCTGCTCGCGATGCGGTTCAGGCAGACACCACTTCAACCACCGGCATTTGCCAACGTTGATTGACCACCTGCTGCCCGGGTCCATACAGCCTCAGGACCAAGCTGAACGCCCCGCTCGCTGGCGTCGGCAACCAGTTACTCTGCTCTGGCGGAGCGGCGTTCTGCAGGATCAACGTCAACCCACCGTCCGCATCTTTTTGCAACTGATCCCGGCTGCTCAGGCAGTAGCGATTGATCGGGTTGGCCACCAGTTGCCGGTCCGGCAAGTCATACAGCGTCAGCGACCAGAACTCGCTGGCCGGCGGCAATTGACCCGGTGCGAAACGCAGGCGATAGCTTCGCCCGCCCTGCAAGAGTTGCCCCTGATTATCCAGGCGAGTGCCGGTGTAGAAGGCCTCTTCCACGCTGTTGCCGTAGATGCCGACATTCGCCGCGACAGCGCGGTTGAGGTAATTGCCGTTCAGCGCTTCGCGAGTACCGAACAGGCCCAGGGTGGTGCGTACCTGGCTCACCGCGGTTTGCAGTTGCGCCCGGGCGTCCTGAATCCCGGCGAGCAATGCCTGGCGCGTTGCTTGCGGCAACGTTGCCGGGTCGAATCCCTGACCGGGCACGATGCCGATCCGCGCAAAGCGTGCGCGCAAGGCTTGTTCGGACGGTTGCGTGGGACACAGGCTGAGGATCTGATTCAGCGCCGGGATAAACTCCAGCCCCAACCCGGTCTTGCTGTCCCAGGGTCGCCAGTCAATCGCCGGCGCAACCACGGGCGGTGCACTGCCGATGAACTCATGCAATGCACGCAAACCGTATTGCTGCTGCAAGGCACGCACCGCCGGCAGGTCCTCGGCGTTTTTCAGGCCCGTTCTCCCAAGCACCATGACGATTTCGGTTTCACTGCGCAGCACGGCCTTGACGCCGTCGGGTGTCGGGCCTTGCCAGTCGGGCCCGACGATCAGGTAATTCCCCGCATCGCGACCGGTGCTGAGCACGCCGACATAGGCAAAGTTGTGGGTGTACTGGTCGACCAGTTGAAACACGTAATAGCGCTCGTCATCGACCGCCGGCACGCTCAACACCTGGGGTTCGCTGCGCAGGTCGAGCCAAGCCCAGGAGTACGGCGTGTCGTTGTTCGGCGTGACGATGTCGCGGTTGTTCGGAGTAAACAACTCGCCGTAATGACGAAAGCGGTTGAAGCCGCCGACGTACTCCGGCGCAGACGCGTTGAGCGCTTGTTTTTCCATGGTCTGGTAATGCATGAGCATGGGGTAGGCGTAAATCCACGCCTCTTTGGCAATCTGCCGCAGGTCATCGGAATCAGCGGCCAGCAACCAGCGCGGAAACATCAGGCTGCCGCCCAATACCCCCATGCTGCCCAGCACCCGGCGGCGACTGAAAATCAGGTTCATGATTCGATCCTCGTTATCGTCGGCAATTGATAACTCCCGTCCAATGCCCCGCCCTTGGGCAGGTACAGGCGCAACAGCAGGTTGAACGTACCTTGCGGCGTCGGCAGCCAGTTGCCCTGTGGCGCAGCCTTGGGCGCATCGGCCTGCAGGATCAGGGTCAAGCCGCCGTCGGCATCGTATTGTAGACCAGGGCTACGATCGCCCAGGGCGTAACGCTGGATCGGGTTGGCCACCAGCAATTGGGTTTTGCCGTCATACAGGGTCAACGACCAGAACGCATTCACCGGCGGCATTTGCCCGGCGGGAAAATGCAGACGATAGGCGTGTTGGCCGGTGAGCGCCTGTCCCTCGGCATCGTGCAACGCCATCGGGTACAGCGCTTCCACCGCATCGTTGGCGTAGATGTAGCGCCAGGCGACCGCGGCACGGGTCAGGTCATCGTCGCCGTATTTGCCGACGTTGGACGGCGACGGCAACCAGCCCTGCCGTTCCACCGACAGCTGGCTGGAGGCTGCGCGGACCTGTTCGCGACCGGCTTCGGCACCTTGGGCGACGGCTTCGCTCAAGTCCGCCGGGGCCTGGAATTCGGTCCCCGGCTTCACGCCGATGACGGCGAAACGGGCCAGTTTCTTTTGTTCGCTAGCGGTCCATTGATGCAACGGGGCCAGCGCGTTGAAGGTACTGAACAGCGCCTGCGCCGGCCCTTGCTTGGTGTCCGTGTACGCTGGCAGTTGCAGTGGTGCCAACGGTTCAGGGGTCGCGCTGCCATTCACTTTGGACAGCGGTTGCAAGGCGTAGCCCTTCAGCACCTGCGCGGCGTCTTTCTGATCCGCTTCGCCTTTGACTTCGGTCCGTCCCAACAGGAAGACCAGCCGGCTCGGAGAGCGAATCACAGCGCTGAAACCCGATGGCACAGGCCCCTTCCAGTCCGGCCCGACAATCAGGTAGCGCCCCGCCTGATCCCCCGTGGCGCGGGTGCCGATGTAGTCGAGGTTGTCGGTGCGCATGTCCACCAGTTGGAAGCTGTAGTAGCGGCCTTGCACAGCCGGCACGTCCAACGCCATCGGTTCGCCGCGCAGATCGAGCAAGGCGCGGGAATAGAAGGTGTCGTTGTTGGGCGACACCACTTTGTTGTCTTGCGGACCGAGCAGGCGCGGTTCGCTGTAGAGACGATTGAACGGCAGTTTCGCGGTGATGGCGCTGAGCACCTTGTCGTGTTCGACGGTGGCGTAGGCGAACACGTAGGCCTCCTGCGCCAGGGCTTTCGCCTGTTGTTGATCGATAGTTGCGGCGTGAACAGTGCCCAGGCTCGCGCCCAGGGCCAGTGCGGATATCCAGTAGCGCATGGCAGATCTCCTGTAGCAAAACATCAGCACACACAGATCCCTGTGGGAGCGGGCTTGCCCCGGGCGGCGTTCCGACGAAGAGGGAGTGTCAGTCGACTACATTGCTGCCTGACACGCCGCCTTCGCGAGCAAGCCCGCTCCCACATTGGATTTGCGGTGGTTTGGCGAATGGTTACTTGGCCCAGCGCCGCAGGTCCGACGGGGTGTAGTCATCGGTCTTGGCGGCGAAGCCCACGCGCATCGGCTCGGTCTCTTCGTTGGCCAGGCCGCCGGCGTAGTAGCGTCCGGAGATCAGGTCATAGGAGGTTTCCAGCACGTTGTAGGTGAAGCCGTGGTCGTACTGCTGGATCGCGT
This sequence comes from Pseudomonas sp. GL-RE-26, assembly GCF_019956275.1. Taxonomy (NCBI): domain Bacteria; kingdom Pseudomonadati; phylum Pseudomonadota; class Gammaproteobacteria; order Pseudomonadales; family Pseudomonadaceae; genus Pseudomonas; species Pseudomonas sp. GL-RE-26. The sequence goes on along the minus strand of NZ_JAHBDI010000018.1, from coordinate 35,785 downwards.
GCAGTTCACCGCTGCGCCACAGTTCACCGCGGCTGTCGTACTGGTCCGACTGGGCGATCTGCCAGCTGTCTTCGTCCACATAGAAGCGACGTTTGGCGTAGATGTGCCGGGCATCGGGCTTGAGGGTCGCCTCGACTACCCACACCCGATGTTTCTCGTAGCGAGCCAGATCCTGGTTTACGTGGTTGGGCTTGATCACGGCGTCGTACTTGAGGTCGCGGCTGCCGATCTTGTAGCTGTTGTAAGGGATGAACAGCTCTTGCTTGCCCACCAGTTTCCAGTCGAAACGGTCCGGTGCGCCGTTGTAGCCGTCGATGTTGTCGGCGGTGATCAGGCCGTTGCTGTAACGGGCGCTATTGTCGTAGGCGATCATCGGCGCACGACGCACGCGACGCTGGCCCGGCAGGTATTGCCAGGCCGAACGCGGCTCGGCGACCTGGTCGATCGGCTCGTGCACCAGCACCGCTTCGCCAGACAGACGCGCCGGTTCCAGGACCCGGCTCTTGAACATGAACAGGATGTTCGAGCCCGGTTCCAGTCCGCCCACGGTGTCGGCGAAGTTGATCAGCGACTGATTGCGCACGTAGCTGGTGGCGCCGTTTTCGCGCACCAGTGCCGAGCTGCTGATGCGCTCGTAGCTGCCGCCGCGATAACGGGTCATGTGGTTCCACATCACCTCCAGGCCTTCGGTGGGCAACGGAAACGGAATACCCCTGGCATAGTCGTGCAAGCCGTTGCCGCCGTCGGCCATGCTGGTCTTGGCGACGTTCTCACGACTGGCCGCCAGTACCTCCTTGGGCAAGTTGGCGCTGCGATGGCTCGGGTAGATGTTCATTTTGTAGCTGTCCGGGAAACGCTTGAACAAAGCGACTTGACCCGGGCTGAGAAGTTTCTCGTACTGCGTGACGTTCTTCGCCGTGATGGTGAACAACGGTTTCTCGGCGGCATACGGATCGCTGTAACCACCCTTGCTGTCAACGGTACCGGCGTTGGCGGCAAGCCCTCCGCTCCAGGCCGGAATGCTGCCGTCGGCATTGGCCGCCATTTCCGAGCCCATGGGGGTCAGGGTCTTGCCCAGTGCCGTCGAATCGGTGCCTTTGGCCTGAGCCAGGCCGACGGTGCAGGCCAGGGCCAGCACGCACAATTGCATACGCATAACGGTTCTCCTTAGAAGTCTGCCTTGAAGCTGACGGATGCGAAATCGCGGTCGTCGAGGGTGCTGTAGTCGTTGGAACCGAAGAACGTGTTGTAGGCCAGTTCCACGCTGTAATCGTTCATGTAGACGCCGGTCAGGCTCACGCCCAGCGCCTGCTGGCCTTCCTGGAATGGCCCTTGCGGATCGTAGGAATAGCCCGAGACGTCATGCCGCCAGTTGAGGGCGGGAATCAGGTTGATGCCTGGCAACACATCGCTGTATTCGAGGCTGGCGCGCAGGCGATAACCCCACGACCAATCGGTGGCAAAGCCCTTGTCGGTGCAGAATTGGTTGGTCACACCTGAAGCCACCGTGTTGCACGGCGTGCCATTGCGCGGGGCGCTGCGGCCGAACGCGGCGTTACGGCCCAGGCGCTCGTCCCCCAGGTCTTCGATGTGCACGACCCCGGCTTCACCGAACAGGCTCAGGCGCGTGGCGCCCAGCACGTTGTCGATGGCCTGGGTGGCCGAACCGGTCAACTGCCAGACGCCCTTGCGCTCCCACGCATCGAACTGGCTGCCATTGGTGGTGCTGAAGCCGGGCGGCAACTGCACCCAGGAACTGCCCCCCGGTCCGGAAATCACGGCGACGTTGACGTCGGGCGCGTTGATCGCGATCGGCATGTTCGGCCGGTAGCTCAACTCACCGGCCAGGGAAATCCCGGTGACCGGCTCGACGCCATTGAGGCTGATGCCGTACAGGTGAATGTTTTCCGGGAAAGCCGCCGCATAGCTCGGCCCCTGGATGCCACCGGGGAAGGTGCCGGGCAAGGCGGTGTTCCTGGCGTTAATGGTGAAATACGGCAACCGCGAGTGATAGTTGATGTAGTAGATCGCCGCTTCCGCATCGTTGAGCGCCGGGATCATCTGGCGCAAGGCGAAGCCAAACTGGCCGTTGTCGGACGGCGACTCGTTGCCCCGGGACGTGGCGAACAAACCCGCGGCCTGCATCTGTTGATCGGTCTGTACCTGACTCAGGAACAGCGGCCCGCAACCCGGCTGGATCACATCGCTGCTGGCGAAGAAAGTGCCGCAACCATCGAGAACGCTGGGGCGCCAGTTGTACTGGTAGAAACCTTCGAGGTTGGTGGTGTCGGTCAGGCCGAAGCTGAAGGAGACCATCTCCACCGGCAACTGGCCTTCCTTGATTTCCACGCCGGGACGGTTGAACGCCGAGATGTCCAGCGGGTTGATCACATTGATGCCGTTCTGGATCAGCAGCGCTTCGCCCCAGGACAGCACCTGGTTACCGACCTTCACGCTCAGCGGATGCTCGGCCACCTGGAAGTCTTTCCAGACGTAGGCATCGAGCACCTCGAAGCCCTTGAACTTGGACAGGTCGTCCCAGCCCGAATCATCGAAATCCTTGAAGCGGCCATTGCCGGTTTCATAGGCATGGTCGTACCAGTACTTGAAGCGAATGAACGCGCCCTGGCCCTGGCCATCGAGACTGACATCGGTGAGGCCCTTGAAGAGTTGCGAGATGGGGTCGCCCCTCTCGAAGTTCAGCCGGTTGTCGTCGGCGCTGACGCTGGTGCCATTGGCATTCACGCCCTGGGCCTGCAAGGCGTTGGCGCGGGTCATCAGGCTTTTGTCGGGGTTTTGCGTCGACCAGCTGCTGCCCAGGCTCAGGCTGGTCTTGGTCGACAGGCTCCAGTCTTCGTTGATGTCAAAAGTGGTGGCGTAGGTCGGCCCCGTCAGTACGGCAAGAATCGCCAGCGCAAGGGGTTGCGGGCGGGTGTGGCCAAGCCGGTGAAGTCGTTGGCGGACTCCGGCTGTGGCCGAGCGTTTTTTTATCATTATTGGGCTCCGGTCAGGTTTGCTCAGCCTGGACACGGTGCCCAACTATCGGGCGCGACACGCAAGCGATGGCCGACAAAAAATAATCATCGGGAGATCTGCGGGGGTCTCGGTTAATTTCTGAAGGTGTGCATATCCGTCTCCATGGATGCGGTCCCACATTGGGTCCCCCGGTTTTACTTCAGACTTGTTGCCACTGAAGATCCCTGTGGGAGCGAGCTTGCTCGCGATGGCTTTGTGTCAGGCGGCATGGATTTTTGATGGTGTACATATCCGTTTCTGCGGTAACGGCCACCTATGGTTCCGCTCTTACAGCGGGTCACTTGGAAAAGCCCCAAGTAACCAAGGGCTCTTGCCCCTGACATTCGGTGCCTCGCCGTGGCTCGGCATGCCCTCGCTCCGGTCCTGCTCCGTGGGCCCGCCGCCATCGGCCATCCATGGCCGGGGGCGGCTAACCCGGCATCCATGCCGGGTTGCCCACTGCGCAGAACCTCCACTCGGCCTCACGAGGGGGCGTACACCGCAACAGCGCCCGAGGCGGCCTACCGGCCGGCCTGGTTGTTGGGTGCGTTCGTCTGTGAGGTACCTGGTCGACTGGCCGGCCGCCATCGCGAGCAAGCTCGCTCCCACAGGTACTGAGTACATCTGCAAGCAATTGGTTGGCTGGCAGGCCGCCATCGCGAGCAGGCTCGCTCCTACAGTTGAGCTGGGTACATTCGAAAGAAATTGGTCGGCTGACAGGCCGCCATCGCAGGCAAGCCAGCTCCCACAGGGATTGCGGACATCTGCAAATACCAGGTCGGCTGACAGGCCGCCATCGCGAGCAGGCTCGCTCCCACAGAAGAGCAAAGGCAGAGCAGCCCACACCGCGCCGCTTTTCACCACTCATCAGGCCGAGCGTTAGCTCGCCTGCAGCTTTTGATCTTGATCCACCCGCCCCCTCGGCAGGCTGAGTGGAGGTGTTCATCCGGGGATTGGCGCGCAGCGCCGTTCGACGCAGTCGAACTCATTGCATGTAGGTCGAAGCGAAGCCGACCGGAGGGCAATGCCCCCGGATGAATACCGCAGCGAAGGAACGCCGAGCCTTAGCGAGGGGCCGTACGTAAGGGGCGAGACTTTTTGGTTCCTTTTGTGTCGTTTGACAAAAGGGACTCGCCGTAAGGGCGAAACCGCCAGCCGCCATTACCGCAGAAACGGATATGTACACCGACCCCATCACCTACAAACCAAGGCGAAACTGCTTAGGCGTAATCCCAAACTGCTTACGAAACGCCCGAATGAAATTACTCGGCTGCCGATACCCCAACCGCTCGGCAATCCGCTCGATCGGCTGATCCCCCGCCGTCAACCAGTGCCGCGCCATCTCCAGGCTGTCACTGCGGGTATGCTGCGCCGCCGCAGTCTGCCAGTGCCGCAACATGCTCTGATGCAAAAACCCATTGGCCCCGAGCAGAGGCTCATCAAGACTGGCCGCCGGCAGGCTCAGACACGGATGTGAACCCTCCAGCACCTCGACACCAGCGCTACGCAACCATTGCCCGGCAGCCTGTTGTGGCGTCAGGTGGACCGCGACGAACACCTCGGCCGGCGCACGCCCCAAACGTCGGGCGATATTGCGCACCAACGTCAGGGTCGCCGCATCGAGGCCGAAAAAATGCGGCTGCCGGTCAACACTGCGCAAGTGCAGACGAGCCTGCCCGTCACCCTCCTCCAGTTCCGCCAGTACGTAGTTGGTCACCCGTGGCAGGAAGTCGGTGAAACACGCCAGGCTCGCACGCAGGGTCGCGGCGGAGTCCAGCAGAATGTTCAAACCCCGCAGCGTAGTGGTCGCCATGCCATTGACCAGATCGCAGCCAAACGACACCCCCGCGCCCGCACGTTCGCATTCACTCCACAGGCGTTCGACCAGGTGCACGGGCACATGCAGGTCCTGCCCTTCGAGCAACGACAGGCAGATGCCGGCCCGTTCCAACAGTTGGTCCTGGCACAGTCCGGACTGCCGGGCATGGCTGAGAATGGTGCGGGTGAAGGCGCTGGAAATGAACGGTTGGCTGGTCATGGCAAGTTACGGCGAGAAGACAGGCGTGTACTTATGCCAGCCTCTGTGCTATCGATCCAATGCATTAAAAGTATCCGCCGAATGCAGGAGACGCATGATGGACCTACGACAACTCCGCCACCTTGTCGCCCTGGCCGATTACCGCAACTTCGGTCGGGCCGCCGAGGCGATCAACCTCAGCCAGCCCGCCTTCAGTCGCAGCATCCAGACCCTGGAGCGCGACCTCGACTGCGCGCTGGTAGAACGCAGCAGCCGCGAATTCCGCCTGACTGGCCAGGGTGAACTGGTGCTGCAACATGCCCGGCGCCTGCTCGCCGGCAGCCAGGCCTTGCACAATGAACTGACGCAATACAACGGCCTGACCGGTGGCGAGTTGCACTTCGGCTGCGGCCCGTACCCGGCCCAGGTGTTGGTGCCCGAGGCGTTGGCGGAATTCATCCAGGCCCACCCGGCGATCCGCATCAGTTTCCACCAGGGCGACTGGGAGCAACTGGCGGTCTGGCTTCGTGAGCAGCAAATCGAATTCCTCGTGGCCGACGCGCGGTACTTCACCGGCGACCCGCAATATCATGTACAGCTGTTGCGCCCTCGACGCGGGCGGTTCTTTTGCCGTGTCGGTCATCCCTTGGTGCAGCAGCAGAACCTGTCCCTGCGCGTCCTGCTCGACTACGCGGTGGTCGGCACGCGAATACCGCCGATGATCCGCAAGATCCTCGCCGACGTGCAGGGCGAGGCGGACTTCAACCCGAGCGTGGAATGCGCGCAATTCGACGCCATCCGCCGCGTGGTGATGCGTTCCGACGCGGTGGGCATCGCCACCGTGGAGGCCTTGGCCGAACTGGTCGACCAGGGCCTGATCCGCCTGCTGGAATTTGCCGATGTGCCCAAGGAGGACCCCGGCCTGCAATTGCACTACGGCATCGTCAGCCGCGCCGGCCACTCCCTGACACCGGCCGCGCTGGCGATGGTCGATGCGGTGCTGTCGGTTGACCGGCGCTTGTTGGCGTCGAATTAGCCCCTTCAAGCAGTTGCACAATCCCTGTGGCGAGGGGGCAAGCCCCCTCGCCACAATGCAATGCACAACCCTGGATATGTGAGCATCACGCACGCCGCACCAGCGCCTGCAATGCCCGGGGCTCACCGAGGGCGCGCAGCAGGCAATGCATCGCCTCCTCGCGGCTGCGTTCGAAGCGATAGCGCGACTCGATGTACAGCGCCAGTTTCAACTCCACCGGTTCGTCCAGGGGCAGCGGCACGTGTTGCAGGCCCAGCACACTGGCGACCCGGCTTGGCAGGCTGATGCCGAACGGCTGGCGATCGGCGATCAGCTTTGCCGCCAGGGTGCTTTGGGTGCTCATCGCCACATTGCGGCGCAGGCCTTTCAAGCCAAGCTGCAAGTCCACCGGGCTGAGCCCGTCGCGGCGGCTCGACACCTGGATCTGCGGCTGCTCCAGATACGCCTGCAGGGTGCGCGGCGGTTCCTTGAGCGCGGCGCCATAGGCGAACACGTAATGGTCGGCGGGCAATGCCTGTTTGTGCAGGCCGGCAAGCCCGGCCAGGGGCTGGTCGAGGTCGATCAGGATATCCAGCTTGCCACTGGCCAGGTCCTGCAAGGCGTCACGGCGCCGGGGCTGGAAGTAACGCACCTGCCAATCGGCGTGGGGCGATTCGAGCAAGGCATCGAGCAGCACCGGTTGCAGGCAGTCCAGACAACTGATGCGCAGCAGCGGATTGTTCTGTCGCGCGGCGGGAATCATGCGCAAGCCATCGCGCAATGACTCGAGCGCGGCACGCACGTAGTCGGCCAGACGATGGGCGACCAGTGTCGGCGTCACCCCCAGGCGACTCTTGATGAACAGCGGATCGCCGCACAATTCGCGCAGGCGACGCAACGCATTGCTCATGGCCGGTTGCGACAGGCACATCACCTCGGCCGCACGGGTGACGCTGCGCTGCTGGTAAATCGCATCGAAGGCAAGCAACAGGTTCAAATCGAGCTGGCGTAAATCAAGCATGGTCTTGCTCCGGCAAATCGCTTAACGTCGGGCAGCCTAACCAGTGTTCCGGAACAAGCTGTGAGCCCTACATGACAAAAAGCGATCAGCCACTGCACGATCAATCGATACCCAATGCGTTCTACGCGCCGACCCTGCTGCCGGCCATCGAAGAGTTGCTGGCCCGTGGCGTGGACCGGGACAGTATCGAAGGCCTGTTTCGCCGCAGCCTGTTCGAGTTGCGCACGCCATTCATGCGCATTCCGCTGTTCATGTCGCGGCGCTTCTGGGCGTTTGCCCTGGAGCAGACCGGCGACCCGCTGATCGGCCTGGCGGCTGGCCGGCGTTTCGTTTCCACCGCCACCAACGGCCTGACGTACCTGTTCGACGTGGCCGCCTCACTGGACAGCGCCTGCCAGTATTTCGTGCGTTTCTTTCCGTTTTTCAACGGGCACTTCCAGGCGCAGATCGTGCGCGGCGACGACAGCGTCGAATTGCACCTGCTCGACCGTGGCAGCGTGAAAACCAGCGCAGCAACCACCGATTACATCCTCATCAGCCTGTGCAGCATGTTGCGGCGCAAATTTCTCGCCAGTGGCCTGGAGCGTGATCCGATTCTGGGCGTCGGACTGGCCGGTGCTTGCACGGCCAATGCGCAGGAACATCAACAAGCCTTTCGCGCACCGGTGCAATGGGGGCAGGCGCAGCACTCGATCCGCCTCGATCCACAGCTGTTCGTCATCCCGTTGACGCCGGGCAATCATGAACTGGAACACACGCTGGTCGAGTTGCTGGAGCAGACCCGACGCAACAGCGAACCGACCTTGCTGGAGCAAGTCTGCGACCATTTGATCGGCGACCTCGCCGAGGCCAACTGGCAGCAATTCTGTACCACCCAGCACTTGCTCGAGCGCACCGCCGCCCGACGCTTGAAGGCGTTGGGCTGGAGTTTTTCAGAGTTGCTCGACGAATACCGCCGCTACCGGGCCGAAGATTTTTTGCAGGGAACGGACCTGGAGCTGGTGGAGATTTCCGACCGTCTGGGTTACAGCGATGTGCAAAGCTTCAACCGTGCTTGCCTGCGGTGGCTGGGGTGCGCGCCGGGAGCCTGGCGAACCCGGCAAGGTAGAGCAACTGACCCGTGCCTGCCCAAGGCTTGACCTCATTCTAAAAACTGCTCGCTCCGGGCACCGCCGTCGACCGATCGTTTCATTGTGTTTGCAACGATTTTCCAGGTCGATCGCCAATAGTTTGTCGGTCGTTTCTTGACGATAGCACCGTGCCATCTTTGCGTAAGAACTGGCGGACTTCGGGATAAAGCGTCAAAAAACAGGTGACTCAAATCTGACGCGCTCGAGCAGCTACAGCCCTTGTATTTCAAGACTTACGACCGTCCATCGTTTAATTGAAAATCTCGAAAAGAGCCCAAAATCGGGGAAACCCCAATAGTGGTGCGACTTTAATGGCAAATGGCCCCAACTTTGGGGGTTGTCTTGCCCATTCGACATGCCAATTTGCTGACACGGTTTGCCAAGGCTCGTCTATACCCCTTTTGACAGTCTTATTTCGCAACTTTCCACCGTCTTACGAGGCACGCCAGTATGGACGTGAGCGTATTTGGTACGGGCTACGTTGGCCTGATTCAAGCCGCGGCACTGGCTGATGTCGGACATCGTGTCCTGTGTGTCGACATCGATCCGAACAAGATCCGGCAACTGCAACAGGCCGTACCACCGATCAGTGAGCCAGGACTTTCCGGCACCCTTGAAGAAAACATCAAGGCCGGTCGCTTGCTCTTCACCACCCAGGCCAGCGATGCGGTGGAGCACGCCGAGCTGATCTTCATCGCCGTCGGAACACCCGCCGACGAAGACGGTTCGGCCGACCTCAGCCATGTGCTGAACGTGGCCCGGCAGATTGCCAATTTAATGGAGGCCGACCGTACTCTGATCATCAAGTCCACGGTGCCGGTGGGCACAGCGGACCAGGTCAGTGCCACCGCCGTTGAAGAGTTGCAGCGTCGCGGCAAAGGTTCGCTGAAGGTACGGGTGGTGTCGAACCCGGAGTTTCTCAAGGAAGGCAGCGCCCTGGCCGACTGCATGCGCCCGGACCGGATCATCGTCGGCACCAGTGACGACGAAGCCCGTGACCAGATGAGCGATCTCTACGCGCCCTTCTGCCGCAACCACGACAAGTTGATGTTCATGGACAACCGCAGCGCCGAGCTGACCAAGTACGCGGCGAACGCGATGCTGGCCACGCGCATCAGTTTCATGAACGAACTGGCCAACCTCACCGAGTTGCTGGGCGCCGATATCGAAGCCGTGCGCAAAGGCATAGGCTCGGACCCGCGCATTGGTTACCACTTCATCTACCCCGGTTGCGGCTTCGGCGGCTCGTGCTTTCCCAAGGACCTGCGCGCCCTGCTGCACACCGCCGAACACGCCGGAATGCCACTGAAGCTGCTGCGCAGCGTGACCGACGTCAACGACCACCAGCGGCATATCCTGTTCAGCAAACTCAAGGCGCAATTTCCCGCCGGGCTGGCCGGCAAGTCCATCGCCGTGTGGGGCCTGGCGTTCAAGCCCAACACCGATGACATGCGCGAAGCACCCAGCCGCTACCTGATGGAAGCCCTCTGGGCCGAAGGCGCGAGCGTGCAGGCCTACGACCCGGAAGCCATGTCCGAATGCCGGCGCCTTTACGGCTACCGCGACGACCTGCATCTGTGCGCCACCCGCGATGACACACTCGAAGACGCCGATGCCCTGGTGATCTGCACCGAGTGGAAGAACTTCCGCGTGGTCGACTTCGACACACTGGCGAGCAAGCTGCGTGCACGGGTGATCGTCGACGGACGCAACCTGTACAACCCGGAACAAGTGGCGGCCGCCGGCCTGCACTACTGCGGCATTGGCCTGCGCCACATCGTGCCCGAGGCCTTGCGTCCATGAAGATTCTGGTCACCGGAGCGGCCGGTTTTATCGGTGCCCATTGCGTGTTGCGACTGTTGCGCGATGGACATCAGGTGTTCGGCCTGGACAACTTCAACAGCTACTACGACCCGCAACTCAAGCACGCTCGTGTGCGTTGGGTGCAGGAGCAGGCACGCCCTTTCCCGCTCTCAACGATTGACCTGGCCGATGCCACGGCCATCGAGGCACTGTTTGCCAACGAACAACCCGAAGTGGTGATCCACCTCGCGGCCCAGGCCGGGGTGCGTTACTCCCTGGAAAATCCCCGGGCGTACCTGGACAGCAACTTGAGCGGGTTCCTGAACATCCTCGAAAGCTGCCGCAAACACCCGGTCAAGCATCTGATCTACGCCTCGTCCAGTTCGGTGTATGGCGCCAACCAGCACACACCGTACTCGGTGCGCGATGGTGTCGATCATCCGCTGTCGCTGTACGCCGCGACCAAGAAGTCCAACGAACTGATGGCCCACAGCTACAGCCACCTGTTCGGTATTCCCTGCACCGGCCTGCGCTTCTTCACGGTATACGGCCCCTGGGGACGGCCTGACATGTCGCCGATTCAGTTCGCCCGGGCCATCGCCGAAGAACGCCCACTCAAGCTGTTCAACTACGGCGAGCACCAGCGGGACTTCACCTACATCGACGACATTATCGAGAGCATCGCGCGTCTGATCGAAAGCCCACCGCGAGCCAACGCTCGATGGGACCGCGAGCAACCGGACCCGGCCACGAGCATGGCGCCCTGGCGGATCTTCAACATCGGCGGCCAGCATCCGGTGGAGCTCAAGGAGTATCTGGCGCTACTGGAAAAACACATGGGGCAAAAAGCCCGGGTCGAGCTACTGCCTCTGCAACCCGGCGATGTCCTCAACACCTGCGCCGATGCCAGCGACCTGGCCCGCGCGACCGATTTCCAGCCAAGGATCGAGCTGGATGAGGGACTGGGGCGCTTCGTTGCCTGGTTCCGTGCTTACTACTAACCAAGTAATTAATTAATCAACACTAACTAACAAAGTAATTAACTGATTAATACCAATTAACTAAGCAAGAAACCGATCAGAATTAATTAACTAAGCAATAATCTGATCAACACTAACTAACTGCCTATCGCCTACGCCGCGCGCGGCTGAACTCTGCGGAGGATTTATGACTGGTCATGAGAAAAGTGTGCCCCTGGAAAAAATGCGCAGGGACAAGCGCATGGACCCCGAGCACCGCATGCGAATGGACGCAGCCATCCACATGCAGGGCCGTGGCTGGGTGACCGGTCGCGACGGTGGCCGGCCGTGGACCCTGTCGCGCACCAACCGCGTAATGGCCTGCCTCGGTGCGCTGGTGATCCTGGTGCTGATTTCGCCGGTGCTGCTGGGGCTCGCGCTGGCCGTCAAATTCACCAGCCCGGGGCCGGTGATGTTCGTGCAGAAGCGCACCGGTTACCGCGGCCGCCTGTTCGGCATGTACAAATTCCGCACCATGGTCGCCAACGCCGAGGAGCTCAAAGAGTCCCTGCGGTACCTGAACAAGCACGGCGCCGACGCCATCGATTTCAAGATCGACAAGGACCCGCGCATCACCGGTATCGGCGGTTTCCTGCGACGCACCAGCCTCGACGAGCTGCCGAACCTGTTCAACGTGGTGACCGGCGACATGCGCCTGGTAGGCCCCCGGCCGACTTCGTTCAATGCCTACCGCTACAAGGACAATCATCTGGCGCGCCTGAGCATCTACCCCGGCATGACCGGCCTGTGGCAAATCTCCGGGCGCAGCAATATCGACTTCGACCAGCGCGTTGAGCTGGATCTGCGTTACATCGCCCAACAGAGCCTGCTGCTTGATTTGAAGATTCTGTTGAAAACCCCTTTCAAAGTATTCAGCGGCCACGGAGCGAGTTAAATGGACGGTTCAACTGCTAAAAGCCTCAGCATTGCCAGCCCGAGCGAGTCCAACCTGACATCGACCGTGCTCGACCAGGACCTGCGGATCCTTTTCCTGACCGCCGCCAACCCCGGCGCCGGCACCACCACCAGCGCCCTGGCGCTGGCCAGTCAGCTGGCGCAGATGAGCAGCGGCCTGGTGCTGCTGGTGGACGCCAGCCAGTCGGCGACCAACCTCACGCAACAGCTGGGGCTGACCAGGGAACGGGGGTTTCGCGACTTGTTGTTCAACGACCAGAGCCCGCCCTTGTTGCAGGACTGCGTGGTGGACGTCTCCAGCCTGCCCTTTCACGTGCTGCCGTTCGGTCGCCATTCCCGTGGCAACGAACACCTGACAGCCGAACGCCTGAGCCCCTTGCTCAATCAACTCGGTAGCCAGTACCGGTTCGTGGTGATCGACGGCGATGCGGTGTATTCGGCCTCCGACACCCTGGTCATCAGCACCCAGGTGGACGGCGTGGTCATGGTCGTGCGCTCGGAAGACACCCGCTGGGAAGTGGCCCAGGCCGCGGCCCAGCGCCTGAGCCAGGCCGGAGCGAAGCTGGTCGGCAGCGTGTTCAACCGACGCAAGTACTACATGCCCAAGTGGCTGTACAAAAACCTGTGAGCAATCAGATAAGGATGACGCCATGAACGCCAAGATGCTTGTCCTGCTGTTGCTGCCCCTCGCAGGTTGCTCCAGCACTTCCGACCAATCCCAAAGCATGCCGGTGCAAATCCTCACGGCTCCACCGGCCAACGCCCAGGCCACCGACGTGCCCAAGGTCGAGCAGACCCTGCGCCCACAGGATGTGCTGGACGTGATCTTCCACATCAGCACCAGTGGTTCGGACGCCTATCGCGTGCAGTCCGGGGACATGATCGCGCTGAACTTCACCGCCGCCAGCCAGCTCAACGGCAACCAGTTGGTGCTGCCCGATGGCACCATCGAACTGCCAGGGGCCAACACCTCGGTGAAAATCGAGGGTCTGACCCGCGATGAGGCTCGTGAGGCGATTCAGCGCGCCTACGACCGCAAACAGCTGTTCCAGCCCAACCGCAATCAGCTGTCGGTGAACCTGGTGAGCCCGCTGACCAATGAACAGAACCTCAAGTCCACGCTCAACCACCCCGGCACCGGCATGAGCCGGGAAATCACCGTGGGCACCGATGGCTACGCCAGTTTCCCGGAAATCGGCGCCGTGCCGCTGCAAGGCATGACCGTCAACCAGCTGGAGGCCTACCTCAATAAACGCTACGCCACCTTGCCGGGTCGCATGACCGTGGACGTGCTGCTCAAGTCCACCGCCGGCAACGAAATCTATGTACTGGGCGAAGTCGGCCAGCCGGGGTCCTACCCGATCCGCCGTCCGGTGTCGGTGCTCGAAGCCCTGACCATGGCCCGCGGCTCCAACATCAAGGCACGCCTGGACTCGGTGATGATCATGCGGCGCAACGGCAACCAGGTGGTCGCCCATCGGTATGACGTAGAGAAGGCCTTGTCCGGCGATGCCTCGCAGATCGCCTACCTGCAAGCGGACGACATGCTGTACGTGCCCAAGACCAAGCTGGCCAGCGCCGGTGAGCTCGCACGGCAACTGGCGGACGTCGTGTTGTTCCAGGGCGTGGGCTTCAGCTTCAGCTACCGCGTCGACAACAAAAACGACAACAGCAGCAACTAACTCACAGGTGCCCCGTCATGAATCCAAAGGAAAACTACCTGCATGAGTTCTTCAGGATCTTCTTCGCCAACAAGCAGTTGGTGAAGCGAGTCTTCCTGGTCTTTGCAGTGATCGCCGTGGTCTTGCCGCTGATGCTCAAGCAGAGCTTCGATATCACCGCCCAGGTGATCGTGCAGTCCAAGAAACTCTCCCAGGGGGATGCCACCAGCACCCTCAACCAGGAAAACGCGTCCTTCATTCCGCCGTCGCTGGCGGACATGGAGACCGAGAGCAATATCCTGCGTTCGCCGGCCTTGATCCGCCAGACCATCGGCCAGTTGCGCGAAAAGGGTGAGTACACACCGCCCGTGGGCGTCTTCAGCAAACTGGTGATGCAGCCGATCAAACGGTTTGTGACCAATCCGATTCGCGAACACGTGGTCAACCCGGTTCGCAGCCTGCTCGGGCTGCAAACCGATCCGGTGCGCGACACCGTGCTCGATACCCTCACCCAGGAAGCGTCCGACGCCCTCAAGGTCGAAACCTTGCCGGGCTCCAACGTGATCTCGATCGTCTACAGCTTCCCTGACCCGGCCCAAGGCACCAGGTTCGTCGCCGCCCTGCTGCAGAACTACCTGGTCAGCCGCCAGGAAATGCAATCGATCGACCTGCCGCAGAGCTTCTACGAAACAAAGAAGTTGCAATATCAGGTGCGTCTCGATGGCCTGGAGGCTAATCGCCTGGCCTTGCTCGAAAGCATCGGTTCGTCCGACCCCAAGGAAGAAATCACCTTCCGCCTCAACGCGATCAACACCGAGGAGCAAGCGCTCAACCTGTACCAGGACCGCCTGCTGCAAAGCCAGCGCTGGCTCGACTACCTGAAAACCAACCTGGCCATCGCCAACAGCGCCCGGTTCAACGACTACACCTTCCCCTACACCTTCACCACCACGGTGGACAACGTCGCTTTCGAAGATCGCGAGATCAAGCAACTGGGTGAGCAACTGACGACCCTGGTCGGCCGCTACATGAGCGACCTGGCGATCTTTCAGCCCAACAGTGAGCCGATGTTGCTGGCACGTGAGCAAATCACCCGGACCCGTGGGCAATTCCTGAAGGTTGTCGCCAACCGGATCCAGGAGCGCACCAGCGACCTGGCGACGATCAGCTCGGTCATCGACCAGAAAACCGCGCGCATTGCCGAGTTCAAGAACCGCATCCACCAGTTGCAGGAAACCCAGAGCAAGCTGCGCCAGATGGACACCGAGATCGACGCGCTGCACGCGGCGTTCTCCACCTACGCCCAGCGCTTCGCCGAAAGCAGCACGTCGCGCGCGCTGGACAACGACCTGTCCAACGCCCGGGTGCTCAGCCCGCCGTTCGAACCGACCGAAGCGGCGTTTCCCAAGCCGTTGCTGATCATTCCATTCGGCCTGTTCACCGGCTTGCTGCTGGCGATTGCCCTGGTCTACGTGCGTGAGTTCTTCGACCACCGCTTCAAGCACCCAGGGCAAATCACCCATGAACTGGACTTGCCGGTGCTGCTGGTGATCAACGATCAAAGCACCCAGCCGAACAATCCGCACAAAAACTGGAGCGTTCCGGCCCTCGTGCATTGGGTGCGCAATTGAACGCGTCGCTCGGCACCACCCGCGACCTGCCGATCATTCATTTGCTCAGCAGCGGCGGCTTCTATGGGGCCGAGCGGATGCTGCTGGATCATTGCCTGGCGACGCCGGGGCAGCACCTGGTGCTGTTTCTCGATGCGCCGCCAGAACTGATCGCGCGTTTTCGCCAGGCCGGTGTGGATTGCCTGGGCTGTGCGGGCCTGGGCGAGTTGCTGGGGCATTTGCGCCAGCGACGGGACCTGCGGCCATTGATCAATACGCACAACTTCAAGGGCCTGCTGTTCGGCTGGGTCGGCGCCACGCTGCTGCGCCTGCCGTTGGTGATCACCCAGCACGGCTTCACCCCGCGCAGTCGCAAGCAGAAGTTCTACACCTGGCTGAGCCTGCAACTGTGCCGCACGGCCTCGGTGGACCGGGTGGTGTGTGTCGCCGAGAGCATTGCCGCGCTGCACCGCCAGGCCAATGTACGCACGGACAAGCTGCAGGTGATCCCCAACGGTTTGCCGGCGGCCAACGACCTGCTGCCGCACAGTGGCGCACGTCAACGCTGGCTGGCCGGCTACGTCGGACGCTTGAGCAGTGAAAAAGGCCCTGACCTGTTTCTCGATGCGCTGATCCCCTTGTGTCGGCAGTACCCGCAACTGGATGCGGTGATGCTCGGCGATGGGCCGGAACGCGAAAGCCTGCAGGCACGGATCGACGAGGCAGGTTTGCAGTCGCGGATCACGCTGCCGGGCTACCAGACCGATATGGGCGCCTGGTGGCGGCAACTCGATGCCTTGGTGATCAGCTCGCGCACCGAAGGCACGCCGATGATTCTGCTCGAAGCGATGCAGGCCGGAGTGCCAGTGGTGGCCTTCGGCGTCGGCGGGATTCCCGATGTCTTGCAGGACCGCCACAACGGCCTGCTCGCCGCGCCCACCGACAGCGCCGCCCTCGCCCGCCAGATCGGCGCGCTGCTGGGTGACCCGAGCATGGCCGGCGAGTTGATCGACAACGCAAAACGTACGCAACGGGATCGCTATGACCTCAAGGCCCTGGCCGAACGCTGGTCGCAGCTTTACATCCGCACTGCACGGGAGGCACACGCGTGATCTTTCCGCTCTCGATCGTCAGTTTGCTCGGCCTGGTCTGCCTCGGTTTGCTGGCCAGCCCCTATCCGTATCTGGCGCCGGGCGCGGTGCTGGGCCTGGTGGGTGTCGCGGTGCTGTACCGCAAGCCTGCCTGGGGCCTGCTGGGCATTGTCGCCATCCTGCCGTTCGAGGGTCTGTTCAAGGACAACGCGCTGTCGGGCTCCAAGCTCCTCGGGGCCTCGCTGGCGCTGATCCTGATGCTGCAACTGGCAATTCACCAGATCCCGGCCGACCGCCTGCGCAGCAATATCTGGCGTCTGCTGGTCGGGTTCATGTTGCTGTACCTGCTGAGCCTGTTGAACACCGACGACATGGGCATCTCCCTGGGCCACCTGCGCGAATTGAGCGTCGGCCTGATTCTGTTTGTCATCACCCTGCTGGTGGGGCGTGAGTTGAACCTCGACATGTTCGCCCGGCTGGTTGCCATCAGTGTCGCGGTGACCTGCGCCATGGCCATGTTTTCCGTCAAATACCAGGACGAGGGCCGCGCCTCCGGCTTGCTCAAGGACCCGAACGTCTTTGCCCTGCTGATTGCCTTCGCCGTACCCATGGCGTTGTTGCTGGTGGTGCGCAGCCATAACCTTTTGCACCGGTTGTTCTGGGGAGCCTGCACCCTCCTGTTGCTCGGTGGCATGACCAAGACCGAATCCCGTTCGGGGCTGGTGGTGCTGTTCCTCAGCCTGTTGATCGGCGCGTGGCATTACCGTGCGCAGTTGCCACGCATTCGTCCGCGCCACCTGGGCTTTGCCATGCTCGGCCTGGCGATTGTGATTCCACTGGGGCTCTATGCGATGCCGGTCGGTTACGTGGAGCGCATCCAGTCGCTGAGCATCCTGAGTTCCGGGGCCAAGAGCCAGGACGCGTCCCTGGGCCGTCGCGCCTCCTACATTGTGGTCGGCAGCGCCATGATCGCCGAGAACCCCTTGCTCGGCACCGGCCCCGGCACGTTCCCGCTGCACTACGCCACCACCGGTTATGCCAAGGTCTTTTCCATCACCGGCAAGACCGAGGACCTGTACCGTCGCGCCCACAACACCTACCTGGAGATCTTCAGTGAGCTGGGGATTCCCGCCGGCCTGATGTTCGTCGGCATGCTGGCCCTGGGGTTGTACAACCTGATGCGCGCCCGCCGCGCCTGGCTGTTGCGAGGGGACACCGCGCAGGCCGATGTGATGACTCACCTGGGCATGAGTTTTCTGTCGTTGACGCTGTTCCTGATGTTCCTCAGCGCGCCGAACCACAAGTACCTGTGGATCATGCTCGCGCTGACCAGCGTACTGCGCACGAAAGCCGAAGAAGCCCCGCCAAAGGAGGCCAGGGCATGAACCGCGTCAGTATCATCATCCCGATGTACAACGAGGCCCGGCACATCGCCCGGACCCTGCAGGCGGCACAACAGGCCGCCGATGCGGCCAACATCGAATGCGAGTTGATCGTGGTCGACAACGGCTCCGACGACCAGGGACCGCAGATCGCCCGGCAGTTCGACGCCCAGGTCCTGGTCCTGCCCCGGCTGCTCATCGGCGCCTTGCGCAATCGCGGAGCGGCGATCGCCAGCGGTGAATGGCTGGCCTTTATCGATGCCGATGTCGAGATGCCCGAGAACTGGCTCAAGCTGGTGTTCGACCTGGAGGCCAGCGGCCAGGCCGATGTCGTTGGCCTGGACCTGCACACCCCGGTTCAGGCGCCTTGGTACGCCGATGCCTGGCAACGCCGCACCTTGCGCCCCGACACACAGCCGCTGCATGTCGCGCAATGGTTGCCCAGTTCCAACCTGTTGATGCGCCGCCGCTGGTTCGACAAGGTCGGCGGCTTCAATGAACAACTGCGTACCGGCGAGGACAAGGAGCTGACCATGCGCCTGGTCGACGCGGGCGCGAAGCTGCTCGCAGTCAACCAAAGCGTAGCGCTGCATTGGGGCTACGAAGGCAGTTGGCGGGAATGGATGGGCAAGGAATTGTGGCGCCAGGGCAGTCATCTGCAATTGCTCCGCACCCATGGTCCGAGCCTGCGCTTGCTGCGCTTTCCGCTGCTGTCGATTGGCGCCTGGGTGGTCGACTTCATGGCCATTTCCGCCCTGCTCGACGGTTTCCCCCACCATGGGGCACTGATGCTGCTGCTGACCGTCCTGCCCGCCCTGGCACTCAGCCTGCGCCAGAGCGCCAGGCACCACGACACGCTCCTGACCCTGCAACTCTGGGGCCTGCACTGGGTGCGCCTGCACCTGGCCGGCGCCGGGTTCATCCTCAGTCTTTGTCATTGGAATGCCAGGAGGCCCGCCCGTGGCTGAATTCATTTTCTGGTCGTGCCTGTTGCTACCGGTTTACGCCTACCTCGGCTATCCCCTGTTACTGACGTTGCTGGCGCCGTTTTACCCGGCACCGCGCCATGGACCGGCACAACCGATGGACGTGAGCATCGTGATTGCCGCACACAACGAAGCGCGGCATATCGAAGAAAAACTGCGCACCGTGCTGGCCCAGGATTATCAGGCCCGCACGCTGCACGTCATCCTCGCCAGCGACGGCTCGACCGACGACACCGTGGCCTGTGCACACAAGGTCAATGACCCGCGCATCACCGTGCTCGACCTGCCCCGCCAGGGCAAGGCGGCGACGCTCAATGCCGGGGTCGCGAGCAGCAGCGGCGAGATCCTGGTGTTCACCGACGCCGACAACCAGTGGTCCACCGACACCCTCGGCCATTTGCTCGCGCCGCTCAACGACCCGCAGGTCGGTGGCTGCGCCGGGCACATGGTGATCCCGGTGACCGGCAAAGGCTTGAGCGTGGGCGACAGCCTGTATCGGCACTACGAAGGCTGGCTGCGCTACGTGGAAAACCGCACCGGCTGCATGGTCTCCGCCGACGGTGCATTGCTCGCCCTGCGTCGCGAGCTGTTCCAGAACGTGCCGGCGGAGGTCAACGACGATTTCTTCATCAGCACCTGCGCGCCGGTGGCCTTCAAAAAAATTGTCTACGTGCCCCAAGCCCAGGTGATCGACCAGGGCGTGGACGAAGCCGACAAGCAGTTCCGCCGCCGTCAGCGTGTCACCGTGGGTGGCCTGCAAAGCCTGGCCCAGCGCCGGGAGCTGCTCAATCCGCTGACCCACGGCCTGTATGCGCTTGCCTTGATCAGCCACAAGCTGATCCGGCGTCTGGCGCCGATCCTGTTGCTGCCGTTGCTGCTGAGCAATTTCTGGCTGTGGGAGGATCACGGCTTCTATCGCCTGAGCCTGATCGCGCAACTGCTCGGCTACACGGTGGCCATTGCCGGCCTGCTGGATTCGCAACACCGCTTACCCAAACCCTTTCGCCTCGCCGCCTTCCTTCTGGTGACCCTTGCCGGAATGAGCACCGGCCTGTGGCAGTTCCTGCGCGGTCAGCGTTACGCCCAATGGAACCCCGAGCAAAATCGATGAGAGGCGCGTGCCATGGCGATCAAGCAACTGTTAAAGCGTACCAGTGGCTGGCTGTACCTCAACTCCCCGGTGGGGCGCAATCAACTGCACGGCGCCGGGGTGATCCTGATGCTGCACCGGGTGCTGGCCAGCGACCAGGCCGCCGAACTGCCCCATCGCAATGAACTGTGCGTCGGGCCCAAGGCCTTCGAACATCTGCTGGCGTGGTTGAAAAAACACTTCGACTGCGTGCCGCTGATGGACATTCTGCAACCGGGTGCGCTGCGCCCGCAGCGGCCGAAAGTGGCGCTGACCTTCGACGACGGCTGGCGCGACAACGCGGTGAATGCCTTCCCGTTGCTGCAAAAGCACCAGGTGCCGGCGAGCATCTTTCTGTCCACCGATTTCATTGGCAGCCGCCAGCGCTTCTGGTGGGAAAGCATCGGCGAAACCCTGTGGAACAGCCATGGCGAACAGGCACGGCAACACCTGATCGAACGCTTGCAGCAACTTGGGCGTCCGTTGCCGGCACTGTGCGAAAACCCTGATGAACAGCGCCGCAGCCTGGCCTTGCTGAACTTTTTGCAGAGCCTGAAAAGCCTGTCGCCCCAGGACCTCAACCGCCTGACCGATGCCTGCCCGCAAGAGTCGTTGCCCCAGGCGCTGGACTGGCAGCAAGTGCGCAATCTGGAAGCGTCCGGCCTGGTGCGTTTCGGCCCCCACGGCGCCAGCCACGCCATCCTCACCGGTCTCGACGATCAATGCCTGGATGAAGAACTGAGCCGCAGTCGCGACGCGCTGCTCCACGGCTGCAACCGGCCGTTGCCGGTTTACTGCTACCCCAATGGCGACAACGATGCGCGTGTGCGCCAACAGGTGGCCCGGCATGACTTCCCGTTTGCCCTGGGCACCGGCACCGGGATTTATCGAGGGACCGAAGATCCACTGGCCCTGCCGCGCTTCGGTGTCAGCCAGCGTACCGCGCGCAATCCCGAGTTGTTGTCCTGGCGCATCTACCGTGGGGCACGTCCATGAGCCGCAGCCACTACCTCAAGCACCTGGCCCTGAGCATGGGCACCAAACTGGCGATGATCGCCCTGCGCTTGCTGCGCAACGTGTTGTTGGCGCGGATTCTCGGCCCCAGCGAACGGGGCCTGTTTGCCTTGCTCAGCACCCTGCCCGACCTGATCAGCGCCGCCACCAGCGGTGGCCTGAATTCGGCGGTGGGCTATCAGGCGGCCAAACAACGGCCGATGGGCCTGCTGCTCAGCCAGGTGCTGGTGTTCGGCTGCCTACTGGCGGCGTTGCTGACCTTGCTGGTGGTGGCGCTGACCCGCGAATTCGGCAGTGAACTGGACATCACCACGCAATTGGGCCTGCTCGCCTGGCTGTTGCTGCTGGCAGTGCCGCTGACCGTGCTCAAGAGTGGTTTGCTGACCCTGCACAACGCTTCCGGTGGCGTGGTTGCCTTCAACGCCTTGCGCCTGATCGAGTCGCTGGCACCGCTGCTGCTGTTCCTCGCGCTGTTCTGGATGTGGAAAAGCGCAGCCCTGGAAGTGGCGCTGATCAGTTGGCTGGCGGGCATCAGCCTGGTGGTGCTGGTCGGTTGGGTGTGGCTCAAGCGCAATCAGCCGCTGACCCTGCAATGGGACCGTGCCAGCCAGAACGAACTGTTGCGCTTCAGCGCCCGCAGCCATCCGGACCTGCTGTTCCAGCAAGTGATCCTGCGCTCGGACTACCTGTTCATCGGCGCCCTGCTCGGCAGCACCGCGCTGGGGCATTACGCCATGGCCAGCGCCGCCGCCGAGTTGCTGCTGATCGTCCCGGAAGCGGTGACCACGCCGCTGATGAAACGCCTGCTGCAACAGGAAGAAGGCATCGACAAAGTCACGCCACTGGCCTTGCGCCTGACGGCCACGGTGATGCTCGGCGCCTGCCTGAGCATGGCGCTGATCGGTGACTGGCTGATCGTCACCCTGTTTGGCGTGGCCTACCAACCGGCCTATCCGGCGCTGCTCGCGCTGCTGCCGGGCCTGCTCGGGCTGTGCTATGCGAGCATCCTGCGCCTGGACTTGCTGGGCAAGGATCGACCCGGTTCGATTTCGTTGTTGATGGGCCTCGGTGCCTTGCTCAACCTGGCGCTGAACCTGGTGCTGATCCCGGCCTACGGCATCGTCGGCGCGGCGGCAGCCTCGTCCATCGCCTACCTGGCGGTGACGGTCGCCCTGCTGGTGATGTATTGCCGCCTGAGCAAGGTGCCGTTCTGGCAGACCCTGATCATCCTGCCCAGCGACATCGCCCCGATGCTGTTGGTCCTGCAACGGAAGTCGGCATGAAGTATTTCGCGCTGCTGGTGAGCCTTGGCCTGAGCGTCGACGCCTGCGCCGGGCCGATGCGCTGGGCCGATATCCGCGACGGCAGCCTGTACCTGCAAACCGATCGTCCCGATACCGTGACGGTGCAATGGGTGCCGGCGTGGCAGGCCGGCGCCAACGAAGAACACCTGTATCTGCTCGATGGCCAAGGCAGGCTCCAGGGTGAACGGGCGATCGCCGCCGCCGAGACCCAAGGCACCCAGCATTGGCCGTTGGCACCGAGCACCAGCAGTTATCGCCTGGAGATTCCGGGCTACAGCTTCCGCCGCTACCGCGTAGAACACGACGAGCACACCGTGGCGTTGTTCGCTCCGGCCAAGGTGCATTTCAGCGCGGAAACCCGTGACGGCGACGAGCTGTATTTCAAGGTCGCGGCCGGGGAACACGCGGTGCTCGCCGGCAAGTTCCACGACGGCGTCAGCGCCCTGCAGGCCCAGCGCGTGGGTGACGGCAAGCAACTGACGCTGCCCCTCAAGCCCTACCGTGCCTACTGGCAATTCGACAAGGCCGAGCTGCCTGTCGCCAGCAGCGATCAGTTCTGGCGCCTGCGCCTGCAAGGCAGTGGCAAAGCGGCGTTCTGGCTCGACGGCACGGCCAATCTGTTCGCGCAGAATCCGCAACAGCTCAAACCCCTGCGCGAAGACGACGGCCAGACCCGCTTGACCTTGCACAAGGAGCTGCTCGGCAACACCCCGAACCTGGGCATCGCCTTGCCCTACGTGATGCCACCGCCTTCGAGTTTTGCCGTGCTCGATGCGCTCAAACCCCAGGCAGCGACCTACTACAGCTTCGTCGACATCATGGCCACGCAGCCGCACTACGAGGACGCTTTCCGCCGCCTGTACCAGGACCGCTTCGGTATCACCCAGGACATCACTCTGCTGGCCGGCAGCCAGCGCCAGGCCGAACTGCGCGCCGACAGCACCAGCAATGGCGGCCTCGATGCCTGGCTGGCCGCGACCCGCGCCCTGGGTGGCAAGGGCACGCACTACATCGGTTTCGCTGACGAGCCGAACCTCAATTACCCGGACTACGCCAGTTTCCAGACCGTGTTCAACAGCATGGCCCGGCAGGTGCGCAGCAACCCCGACAACGCCAGGGCCGGCGTGCGCATTGCCATTCCGGCCAGCTCGCGGTTTATCAACGGCCCGCTGGCTGAGCGCGCCACCGAGCGGCGCGGCATCGATTGGGCGCGGCGCTTGCTCAAAGACTCCGGCGACCAGATTGACGCCCTGGCCTGGCACGAATGGATGATCCGCGACCTGCTCGCGACCCGGGTCTATCGCGATAGCGTGCGCCGTGCCGCCGACCTGGTGGGGCTCGACGCCCAGGGTCGGCCGCGCAAGGCCTTGCTGCTTGACCAGACCAACATGTCCAGCGGTGCCAGCCTCAGCCCTTACGATCAGGAAACCCACTACGCCTCGTTGTGGTGGGCCTCGGTGGTGATCAATTCGTCCCAGGACGGCCTGCTCGACATGCTCGGCTGGTTCCAGGCCGCGGACGAGCCCGAGTACCCCAAAGGCATGCTGCGGGTACTTGGCGATGATCATTTCGAACTCAAGCCCGTCGGCCTGGCCCAGCAGTTCATCCAGCAACACTGGCTGCACAAGGTGGTGCGCCTGGACAACGACGCCTTCGAAGTCGATGTGCTGGCCATGGCCGACGACCTCAAGCGCACGCTGCTGGGGGTGAACAAGGGCACACGCTTGCAACGTGTCGACCTCAACGGCGCGGGCTGCCCGCTGGCCAAGGGCTCCCTGCGTTATTTCGGCGCCGACAACCGCAGCCGCGACGCCCCCTTCAACTGCCGGGACGGTCACGTGAGCTTCGAGCTGCCTGGGCAAACCCTGTTCGCCCTCAGCTGGATCGCCCCATGACCGCCCCCTCTTGTGCCTGGCCGCGTCGGCATTTCGCCGCACGCGGGAATCACTCCACTCGCGGGCAATCCCGTCAGGAGCCAACAACATGAGTGCAATGCAAAAACTCAGCGAACACATCAAACAAAAAGGCCTGAGCGCCACCTTGAAAAAAGCCTGGAAGCACTACGTGTTTTCCCACCAGGAACTGCTGTGGATGGAGCGTGACCTGGTCAGCCCGGTGCCACCGCACAAACTCAAGCCCTACCCGCCGCTGCGGGTCGTCAGCATCACCCCGGAAAACGCCGTGGCCTTCACCCGCCACTTCGGCGACCGGGTCGAGACCATGGCCGAACTGGCCCGGGAGGGCTACACCGGGCAAATGCACCTGGATGACAAGGGAGACGCGGTGGCGTTCATCTGGGGCGCCGCGCGCAACTATCTCGACAAGCACTACTACGGTTGCTGGTTCCCGGTGAAGCCGGGGGAATTCTTCGAGTTCGGTGGCGAACTGGCCAGGGCCTACTGGGGTACCAAACTGTCGATGGACCTGCAAACCGAGCTGTGGAAAGCCATGCACGCCCAAGGCTGCAACAAGGTGGTGGACGTATGCGAGTGGCACAACATCCCGGCGCTCAAGCTGCATATACGCACCGGCTATAGCGAGCAGGGACGCATCACGAACGTCTACGCACTGTTTGGCCGCTGGCGCTTCTTCCGCGATACACGCTACACCGGCTCGCGCCTGGACACCTTGCGCAAACCGGTGCGTGAACCTGCCACTGCCGAGGCGACGTGATCCCATGAGCGCACGATTCGAATGGCGCACGTCGCTGTGCACCCACGACTTTCCGGCAACGGCTTACGAAGCGTTGCGCCAGCGTGTAACGGACCACACGCCGTTCAACACCCTGGCCTGGCTATACGCATCGGAACTGGCGCTCAAGCCCGGCGAGCAGTTGCACGTACTGCTCGGCTGGCAGGGTGACGAACTGGCGCTGTGCCTGCCGCTGGTGGCGTCCGTGGAGCGCTTTGCGCGTTTGCCGTTTCGGGTCCTGCATCATCTGGGCTACCCCCTTGCCGACCGCCTCGCGCTGCTGACGAGGCTGGACGGCGACAATCTGCGCGAGGCGCTGAGGCAGATCCGGCAACGCCTGCCCCATGCCATGCTGCAACTCAACGAACTGGCCGGTTCCACGGCCCAGGCACAAACCCTGGCGCCGTGGCAGGCACACAGCTCGACCGCCGAACAACGCCTCAGCTGTCGGGTGCCGGTGCACCTGATCAGCGAGGCCGACCATCAGGAAGTCTCCGGCGACCCCCGCTACAAACTGCGCCGCGCACGCAAACGCATCGCCGCCTGTGGTGCCCAGGTGCGGCGGATTACCCCCGACGCCCTGACCATGGGGCCGCTGTTGCAGGAAATCAGCGAAGTCGAAGCGGTGAGCTGGAAAGGCGATGAAGGGGTCGGGATCTTTGCCGATGCGCGCCATCGCCAGTGGATGGACCGCGCCTTCACCGCCCTGGCGGCCCGGGGCCTGGTGCGCGTTGTGGTGCTGGAACTGGAGGGACGCTGCATCAGCTATCGCCTCGGCTTGCTGGAACAGGGCCGTCTGTACGACTACAACCTGGCGTTCCTGCCGCAATATGCCGACCTGGGCAGCGGCCGGGTGCTGCTCGAAGAGTGGATTCGCTGGGGCCTGGAGGACCACTGGCAGTGGATCGATGCGTCACGGGTCAGCCTGGAAAACTCCAGCCATCAACTGCATGAACGCATGACCGGGCAACTGGAACACTGGCGCTGGAGTTTCTACTCCTGGCGGCCAAGCGGGCTGGTGCTGGGGCTGGCCTTGCGGGTCTGGCAACACTTCAAACCCCGATTGCAGCAATGGCGCGCCCGGCGCGCGGCGGCCGCAATCGCCACCCCGGCGCCCGTCGCGCCCCCTGCGATCAAAGCACCTGCGCCTACGGAAAAACTCAAGGAGGATGAACATGCCTCGGCAAGTGATAGTCAACGCTGACGACTTTGGCCTCAGTGCCTGCGAAAACGCGGTGATCCTGGGCGCGTTCCAGGCCGGACTCATCAGTTCCGCCACCGCCATGGCCAACATGCCGGCGTTCGAAGCGGCCTGCGTCCTGGCTCGGCATCCGTTGCTCGAAGGCCGCATCGGCCTGCACTTCAACCTGACCTATGGCCGCCCGTTGAGCCAGGGCATTACGCGACGCCCGACCTTTTGCGACGGCGCCGGCGTGTTCGACCTCAACCTGTCCCGCACCCGCCTCTGGCTCGGGCGCCGGGATCGCCAGGCTGTACTCGA
Organism: Pseudomonas sp. GL-RE-26; assembly: GCF_019956275.1. Lineage (NCBI taxonomy): Bacteria > Pseudomonadati > Pseudomonadota > Gammaproteobacteria > Pseudomonadales > Pseudomonadaceae > Pseudomonas > Pseudomonas sp. GL-RE-26. The sequence continues at coordinate 9,481 of NZ_JAHBDI010000018.1, read as the reverse complement.
AGAACTCGAAGCCCAGTGGCAGCGCTGCCTGGACAACGGCATGCGCCCCAGCCACCTGGACTCCCATCAACACGTGCACAACATCTGGCCGATCGGCGAGATCGTCGCGCGCTTTGCCGCCCGCCAGGGGGTGCCGGTGCGTCTGGCGCGCAACCTGGGGCAAAACCTCAGCCTGCCCAAGCGCGTGTTCAAGGACCTGCTCAACCGTCGCCTGAGCAACCTGGCCGGTGCCACCGCCGACTACGTGTGCACCCCGGTGGATCTACGCAACGCCGAGCCGCCACCCGACGGACTGCTGGAAATCGTCGCCCACCCGAACCAGCTCGGCGCCGACTTCGGCGATGCCTACCTGGAACCGGGAGAGTCCTTGAGTGCGTTGCTCGAACAGCGCTTGCCAGGTGTGCCGCGGGTGGCCTATACCGCCGCTTGCGACGCCATGTCTCACCGGACTCAGGCGGTTCTGGAGTAACACCATCCCCCCTTGTGGGAGCGAGCCTGCTTGCGAAGGCGGTGTGTCAGGCGACATCAATGTTGCCTGTACTGACGCTATCGCGAGCAAGCTCGCTCCCACAGGTTTTGCATGCATTCAATCGACTGTTCAGCGCCCCCGGATTCGTTCGGGAATAGCGGCTTTTTGACGCCTGAAAATTGTGTCAAGACTGATACATAACTAGAAACACAATGCCGGCGGATGCATGGCCATGCAGTTGCCATTGGTGATCTATACCCATCGATACCTTCACCACCCACCATTAATCCTCGGCTTAAGGAGGGCTTCATGAGCGTACTCGACAAGCTTCACGAACACATCAAGCGCAAGGGCCTGGGTCACACGTTCAGTACGCTGTGGAAACGCTACGTGTTCTTCCATTGGGAGTTGCTGTGGATGGAGCGCGACCTGGTCAGCCCGGTGCCGCCACACAAGCTGCGACCCTATGCTCCCGTGCGCCAGGTGGTCATCACCCCGGATAACACTTCAGCGTTTGCCAAGCACTTTGGCGACCGTGTCGAGACCATGGCCGAACTCGCCGCCGAAGGTCACACCGGGCACATGTACCTGGATGACGAAGGCCATGCGATCGGGTTCATCTGGGGCAGCACCCGGGACTATCACGACCGCCACTACTACGGGTGCAGGTTCGCGGTGAAGGAAGGCGAATTCTTCGAATTCGGCGGCGAAATGATCCGTGCCTACTTCGGCACCCGCCTGTCCGTGGATGTCCAGGTGGCCCTCTGGGAAGCCATGGCACTGCAAGGCTGCAACAAGGTGGTGGACGTCTGCGAGACCCACAACATCCCGGCGCTGAAACTGCACATCCGCATGGGCTACCACGAACAGGGCCGCGTCACCCACGTCTACGGTCTGTTCGGCCGCTGGCGCCTCTTCCGCGAAACCCGCTACACCGGCTCACGCCTGGAACCGCTGCGCAAACCCGGGCGGCCGGTGGTGACGCAGGCGCAGGCCGAGGCTTGATCCTGGGGTTTATCCGCTGGACCACATCGCTCCATTCGCGAGCAAGCTCGCTCCCACATTGGATTGTTGTCGTATGCAAGATCGAGTACGACACCGAATTCCTGCGGGAGCGAGCCTGCTCGCGATGACGTTAAACGTCTCACTTACTTCCAGGAAAAAGCGTACAGAAGTAAGGAGCAGTCTGACTCGCCACAGACCTGAATCTGCGATTACTTTCGAACGGGATTCAGGAGTCAGAGCCAATGAAGGAAAAGTTAAAAGACTTCGACATGGCGTCACTACTCGATAGCAACGAGGCCATCACTGAATATTTCTTTCAGGTAGTGGAATACGGCGATGTCGAAGAGTTTGTTCGAGCTATCGAGTACATAACCGAGGCCTACGCAGTTCTAACCGAGTCCACCTGAAACCGCGTCGCTGCCATCGCGAGCAAGCTCGCTCCCACATTGGATGGTTGTCGTATGCAAGACTGATGTACGACACCGAACACCTGTGGGAGCGAGCTTGCTCGCGATGGGGCCCGCAGAACCCGCACACTATTGAGCCCAGGACATCAGCTCTTCACCACCACCCACGTAAAACACAACGGCAACTGCGCCACCTGCTGTTGATAGCGGTCATAGAGTTCTTCGCGGTTGGAGTGCGGGTATTCCCTGAAGTGACGGATCTGCAGCCCTGCTGCAATGGCCGCGCTGAAGAGGTCGCCCAGGGTGTGGACGAACCAGTAGGACGGCGCGGCCGGTTGTTCGATCCTGCCTTCGTAGACGATCGGTTCGTGCTGCACGAACGGTTCGCGGCGGAAGTATGAGCTGTCCAGGCGATAAGGATCGGCTGCCTCGGGGTCGAACATTTCCAGGAACGGATGGGTTTCGTACACCACCAACGCCCCACCCGGCTTCAGGGTGCGCGCCACATGGCGGAAGAATTCGCCGATGTCCGGCATCCAGTTCAAGACGCCAATGGTGATCAGCGCCAGGTCAAAGCGCTCCAGCAATTGAGCAGGCAAGTGGTGGATGTCCGCTTCGATGAATTGCGGCGCGTGGGGCGAGCGGGACGCCAGTTCCCGTGCCTGCCCGAGAAAGGCTTCAGACTGGTCGACGCCCACCACGCTGTGTGCCCCCAAGGCGAACAGCGACAGGCTTTCACGACCGTTGTTGCAGCCCAGTTGCACCACGTCCTTGCCGTCGACACCCGTCTGGGTCAGCAAAGCGGTCAGGGTGTCGTCCAGGCAGGAGAAATCCGCGTGGGCCACGTCCTTCAACAAGGCTTGCCATTCGCTGGAGTCCTTGTGGTGACGGGCGGAGTCATTCCAGGCCTCGCGGTTGCTGGCGATGGCTTGTTCTTTTGTCGGCAGTTCCATTGCACGCTCCAGGGTTTAGGTCGTCGATTTGACCGGCCGGAGTCTAGATCAACCCCATCCTGGCAGATGTTGCGAACTTGTAATCCGCGCAGCACCGACGGCTGTCCACGACGGCAGCTATAGTTAATAACCTTGGGGTGAATGTGGTTAAACCGATCTAGCAGGTGTTGCCATGAAAAAGACCGACCTGACGCTTTTGCTCGCCGTCTGCCTGGGCGCAACCGCTGTCGCCCACGCCGATGACATGCCAAACACCACCAACTACAGCAGTGAATTCAACTATTACGGCGCCGACCAACCCTTCGCGCACCCTGCACCACCGTCCATGAGCATCATCCCGCCGGGCTCGTACATCCCGACCGCACCCGGGGATTTCATCCCGGTTTCCAGCGAGCACGTGTTCTCGGACTCGCGCCTGCCGACGGTGGCCGACGCCACGGTTCGGGTGTTTATCCGCTCCTACGATCCGGAGCGTGGCGTGTACGTCAACCAGGAAGTCGAGAACCCCAGTTGCATGATGTCCTGTCTGAGGGAAGGCCCAGTGTTGCAGTGAGCTAGGGGGCATTCTCAATTGGTTTCCCCACCGCGTTGTCGCCTTAAAGCTGGCCAGGCAAGGCGTAGGCCGCTGGGAATGGTTGTTCCCTTTCCAAGGCCTGCAACGCAGCATGGCCAGCTTTAAGGCACAACCCGAAGGGCCGGGCCTGCTGTTGTGCAGGGCTGTGTTGCTCGAAGCTGATTTGGAATGACCAAACTGCGCTTCTCGCGCCTTGCCCTGCACAACAGCAGACCCGGCGCGGTAGGGAAACCAATTGAGAACGCCCCCTACCACTGGCGTTTGTCCGGACGGGCGAGGCCGAGCTTTTCGATCCGGTAGCGCAACATGTCACGGCTCAGACCCAGCAGGCGTGCCGATTTGGTGACGTTCCAGTCGGTCTTGTCGAGCATCTTACGCACCATGTCGCGCTCCACTTCCGGCAGGTTCATGGAATCGCTGCCGTTGAAGGACGGACGCTGTTCGCTGAAATGTGGCGGCTCGTGATGAAACATCGGTGGCTCATCCATCAGGCTCAGGCAGACGTTCAACTGATGGACGGCGATAGTGTCGCTTTGCGCCAGCAACACGGTCTGCTCCAGCATGTTGCGCAATTCGCGCACGTTGCCCGGCCAGCTATAGCTGAGCAGCAAATCTTCGGCCTGGTCGCTGAAATGCAGGTTCGGTTTGCCGTAGCGCTTGCCATGTAGCGCCAGGAAGTGCCGGGCCAGCAGCAGGATATCGGCGCCACGGGCATACAGGCGCGGCACCTTGATGGAAATGATGCGCAGGCGGAAAAACAGGTCACGACGGAATTTGCCTTGCTGGACCATCTGTTCGAGGTTGCAGTTGGTGGCGCTGATCACCCGCAGATCGACCTTGCGCTCCTTCACCGAACCGACCCGGCGAATGGTCCGGTCTTCCAGCAGTTTCAGCAACTTGGCTTGCAGCAGCAGGTCCATTTCACCGATTTCATCGAGGAACAGCGTGCCGCCATCGGCCGCTTCCACCAGCCCCATGCGACGATCCTTGGCGTCGGTGAAGGCGCCCTTCTCGTGGCCGAACAGTTCCGATTCCACCAGATTGGACGGGATCGAAGCACAGTTGAACTCAATGAACGGGCCTTTGGCGCGCGGGCCGTCGAAGTGCAAGGCCCGGGCCACCAGTTCCTTGCCGGTGCCCGTCTCGCCTTCCACCAGCACCGGCGGCAGGTCGCTGTTGGCCATGCGCCGCTCGGCGTCGAGCAACTGGGTGATGGTGCTCTTGAGGTACACCATCGGTGCCGACTCGCCAATCAGTGCCTGCACCCCCGACTTCTGGGCCTCGCGCTCCTGGTAAAACGACAGCGTACGCTCCATGCGGTCGGTGGCCAGGGCCTTGTCCAGCAGCAACTTGAGCTCTGGCAGGGCCACGGGTTTGGTGACGTAGTGAAAGGCGCCCTCTTTCATCGCCACCACGGCGTCTTCGACGTTGCCGTAGCCGGTCATCATGATCACTTTCAGATCTGGTGCGCTGATGCGCAGCTTCTGGATCAGGTCGTGACCACTCATGCCCGGCAACGAGTTGTCGGTCAGTACCACGTCAGGCGCGAAAGAACCCAATTGCTCCAACGCATCTTCAGCCGAGTGGCAGACGGTCACCTCGAAGTCCTTGCGCTCCAGGTAAGTCTGAATATTCTCGGCGAGGATTTCGTCATCCTCGACCAGCAGAATGCTGTGCTCCATATTCCCCTCCCGTTGCCACTTTGAAATTGAGACAAACACGGGTTCCTTCCTGCTCCCGGCTGGTCAGTTCGACCGAGCCGTCAAACCGCTCCATTATTCTTTTGACCAGGGCCAGGCCCACGCCCAAACCACCTTGCTTGGTGGTGAAAAACGGCTTGAAGACCATTTGCTGCTGTTGTTTGGACATGCCCTTGCCGGTGTCGGTCAATGTCATTCTCACGTCGCCGGACACCGAGGAATCGATCTCGATCGTCAGCACGCCACCCTTGGGCATTGCTTCCAGTGCATTAGCAAACAGGCTATTGAGTATTTGCGTGAGCAGCACCTGTTGACTGACGACCGGTGGCACACTGACAGGGGAGAAACGCACCTCGACGTCCGACCGCTTGATCAGGGACTCAAAGGCACTCAGGGTGTCTTCGAGGGCCAGCATCAGATCGACCGTTTCACAGTCGTCATTCATCGGCCGCAACGACACCAGCAATTCACGGACCCAGCGCGACATGCGGTCGACCTGACTGATGATGTCGCCGATGTTTTTCTGTGCAGTCTGGCTGGCGATGTCCTGGGCCAGTTCGGCGCTGGAACGGATATTGGCCAGCGGGTTGCGCAAGCTGTGGGCGACCGCCGAGGACATCTCGCCAAGGGCGACAAAGGTCTCGTTGGCGATCAGTTGTTTCTGCTGGCTCTGCAACAGCGTCGCCGCGCGTCGCACGATCCAGAACAGCCCCAGGTAAATGGCCGCCCCGCCGATCAGCGTGGCCAGCCAGATCGCCTTGAAGCCACGCTGGATGCGTTCCACCAGATCCAGCGGCTCCTTATAGATTTCCACCATGGCAATCACTTTGCTTCTGTCGGCGTTGAACATCGGAATGTAGTTCTCGACGAACAAATACTCCGGTTCGCGCAGCAGGCGCTGCTCGGGACGCTCCTCATCGATTTCGTGGTAACTGGTGGACACCGGCGATTTCATTTCGAAGGATTCGTCCAGCTCAAAATCGTCTTTGATGCGCACGCCAATCAACTCGGGGTTGGTCGACCAGACCACGGTGCGGTCCAGGGCGTACACCGTCGCCAGCAGGATGTCCGGCAGGTGCATCACATGGTCGAGAAACTCAACCCGCGCGGCGGCCCGGGATGCGGGATTGACGTCGGGGTAGGCATCGTCCATGCGCGGGTCGAGCATTTCACCCATGGTCCGGCTCGGGACAATGCCAGCATGCCGGATTTCGGCCTCGCCAATGGACTGGATGAACTGCGCGGTCAGCATCGAATCACGCTCGATACTTTCATCGACAACAAAGCGCGTGGAGATGTAACCCAGCCCCAGCGCCACCGCAGCGATGATCAGAAAGCTTGCCAGGGAGAACCAGCGCAGCAAATTGAACTGCGGTCTCCACCCTTTGCGTTGTGCTGCCGGAGCCTGCGGCGCAGCTACTTTTTGTTGTTCGAGTATCTGCATGGCTGTGTCCTGGATGCTTGAAATCGAGCCTGTTCAGCCGCTTTCAGGATCAGTGTAGGTGGCATTGATAGCCTTGACCGGCCCGCGTAATTTTTTTGACACTATTGCACCCGGGGTGTCTCGGGTTGCGCGCCCGAATGATGGTGTTCGGGCTCCTCGTTACCACTGACCAATGGCGCCGCTGGCGGATGTTGACGGTCGGTTTCTTCTTTCAGGAAATCGATGAGGGACTGGGCGGAATGCGGATCCAGCCGCAAGTTTGGCATCGAGATCCTGTTGTAGCGCTCGAACAGTTCCATCGCGATCGGGTCCTTTTCCGCGAGCATGCGGTCAGGTTCGCGGATCCAGCGGATGAGCCAGGCCGGATCGCGCTGATAGGTCACGCCGATCAGGTCCGGGCCGATGCTGCGCAGGCCGATGCCCTGCCCGTCCAGCGGACCGAGGCTGTGGCAAGACGCGCAGCGGGTGCGAAACAGCTCTTCGCCATTGCTCGGTGGGCGAATTTCCGGTGCATCGGCATAACTTTCTTCCACACTGGGCTGTTTCCAGTTATGCAGGGTATTGGCCAGTTGGTCGGCCAGAATCCACGGATTTTCGAAGGGAGAGGCTTTCATCCAGCGGCCCGTAGCCTGGTTGCCGACGATCAGGCTCAGGTTGTGGTCCTTGTTGCGCCCGTTATCGACGCCTTCGATGAACAGCCCCAGTTTTTTGCGCAGGTCGGTGACGTCGGCGAATTCCCCGGTGAGGAATTTCCACCCGGGCCCGACCTGGAAGCGTTGCGCATAGGCCTTGAGCACCTCGGGGGTATCACTCAAGGGATCGATGCTGATGGAGTAGAAGAAGATGTCCTTGCCGACCCGATCCCCCAACAGTTTTTGCACCTGGCGCAAGCGCGCGGTTTCCAGGGGGCAGGAGTCGCTGCACGAGGTGAAGATGAAGTTGATCACCACCACCTTGTCTTTGATCAAGTCATCGAAAAAATGCAGCGGCTGTCCGTCCTGGTCGGTCAGCGGGGTGTTGGGAAAATAGTCGGCACCCCACGGGGTGACGGCTTCAACGACAGCGGATTCGGCAGTGGATGCCGGAGCAGGTGCGGGCGTCGACGTCGGCTGGCTGGCGACCAGCATCTGGCTGGCCAGCAAACCGGTCACCAGCATCAGCACCAGGTGCATGCCCAAGGCTCGCGAGCGTGGTGAATGCATCTCTTTTTTTTCCATCACCAGCCGCCTCGATGTGGTGAAGGGGGTGATGGTGGTTTTGCAAGGACCTCGCCAATCATGTGTTTTTTTATAAAAACGTACTAACACTCGACAAAACAATGATTTATCAAAATCAATGGGCGATGACCGGGGAAATGACCGGGGATTGATACCCGATGTTGGGGGTAGGTCATCCCCGTTTTCAGGGGGCCAGAAAAAACGACAGGCGCACAGTGGTGCCCTCGCCTTCACTGCTGTCGAGGGTCACCGCACCGCCAAATCGCTCCATGATCCGCTTGACCAGCACCAGCCCGACGCCCAGCCCGCCCTGTTTGGTGGTGAAAAACGGCCGGAAGGCCATGGCGCGCTGTTCTTCGCTCATGCCTTTGCCGGTATCGCTCACCCTCACGCTGACGCGCTGGGCATCGCGCGGTTCGATCCGGATGGTCAGGGTGCCGCCGCCGTCCATGGCTTCCACCGCATTGGACAGCAGGCTGTTGAGGATCTGGGTCAGTTGCACGTGCTGGCTCAGCACCATGGGCGTCTGGTCCGGCTCGAACACCACGTTGACGCTGGCCCTGCCGATCTGGTGCTCGTAAGCCATCAGGCTGTCATGCAGTGCCGCTACCAGGTTCACCGGTTCCGCCTCGTCATTGAGCGGTCGCAGGGACTGGAGCAACTCCCGTACCCATGTCGACATGCGATCGACCTGACCAATGATGTCGTTGATGTTCCTGTGCGCCGGACCGCTGTCGAACTCTATCGCCAGCTCGGCGCTCGAACGGATGTTCGCCAACGGATTGCGCAGACTGTGGGCGACCGCCGAGGACACTTCGCCCAGAGCGACAAAGGTTTCGTTGGTGATCAATTGCTTCTGCTGCGTCGCCAGCAGGATCGCCGCCCGCCGCACGATCCAGTACAGCCCCAGGTAAATCAGGCCGCCGCCCAATGCAGTCGCCAGCCAGATCAGCACCAGGCCGCGCTCCATGCGGTTGATCAGGTCTTGCGGTTCCTTGTAGATCTCGACCATCGCCGTGACGGTGCTGCCATCGGCGTCGAACAGGGGAATGTAGTTTTCGATGAAGGTGTATTTGGGTGGTTCCAGGAACTTCTGCTCCATGCGGGATTTGCCCACGCCGTGGAAACTGGTCGACACTGAAGTCTTTGCGTTGAATGCCCGGTCGAGGTCTTCATCGGCACGGATCGTGATGCCCATCAAGGCCGGATTGGTCGACCAGATCACCATGCGGTCGGGGGCGTAGATGTTGACCAGGATCACGTCCGGCAAGTTCGCGATATGGTCGAGGAATTCACCGCGGGCACTGGCACGGGACAGCGGGTCGACGTCGGGAAAGTCCTTGTCTTTGCGTGGGTCGAGCAACTCGCCCATGGTCCTGACGTTGGGAATCGACACATGGCGCACCTCGGCCGAGGCAATCGCCTGAATGAATTGTGAGGTCAATAGCGCATCGCGCTGCACGCTTTCGGTAATCACGAACCGCGTGGACACCGCCCCCAGCGCCACCGCCACCGTGCCGATCACCACCATGCTGATCAGCGAAAACCAGCGCAGCAGATTGAACGGCTCCTTGCGCGTGTTCAAGCGAACTTCGCTGTCGGTCGCAAGTACTTTGGCGATTGTGTTCATGGACACGGTTCCCGGACACCCCCTATAGGTTTATAGCCCAGCCATGGCCGATTGCCCGAACCTGGGGACTGCGATACCCCAC
>NZ_JAHBDI010000017.1:0-94276 GCF_019956275.1 Pseudomonas sp. GL-RE-26 | reverse complement strand
ACAAAAAAGGCCACTCTTTCGAGTAGCCTTTTTTGATGTTTGGTTGCGGGAGCCGGATTTGAACCGACGACCTTCGGGTTATGAGCCCGACGAGCTACCAGACTGCTCCATCCCGCGTCTGTGTGGCTCATTCTATAGAGATGCGCTCGGGTGTCAACCTCAATTTCCGATAAAACCTCTTCCCGTTCAATCGGTTAGCGTTCAAAAGGGGAGGCCGATCGGTCTGTGAGGCAGGCAGGGCAAGGCCTGTGGGTCTATTGAAAGCAACTTTTCGATTGAAAAAACAAATTCACAATCGACTCTTCCTACGATTGGAAAAGAACATTCAGACTACTGGTGCTATATACAGGTGTCGGTGAGATACTGTTTATCCGGCACGCCATGACGCCTTTTCTTTGCCATGAACACGGCTTTGCTATGACTCAACGCAAGATCATCCACGTCGATTGTGACTGTTTCTATGCAGCCATCGAGATGCGCGACGACCCACGCCTCGCCGGTAAACCACTGGCGGTAGGTGGGTCGGCGGACCGGCGCGGGGTGATCGCCACCTGCAATTATGAGGCGCGGGCGTACGGGGTGCGTTCGGCGATGTCCTCCGGGCATGCCTTGAAGCTGTGCCCCGACCTGACCATCGTCAAGCCACGCATGGATGCTTATAGAGAAGCGTCCAGGGAGATTCACACGATCTTTCGCGATTACACCGAGATCATCGAGCCACTCTCGCTCGATGAGGCGTACCTCGATGTGTCGGACAGCGCGCATTTCGCTGGCAGTGCAACGCGAATCGCCCAGGACATCCGGCGTCGGGTCTCCAACCAGTTGCATATCACCGTGTCGGCGGGCGTGGCGCCGAACAAGTTTCTGGCCAAGATCGCCAGTGACTGGAAAAAGCCCAATGGCCTGTTTGTCATCACTCCGGACCAGGTCGAGGACTTTGTCAGCGGTTTGCCCGTGAACAAGTTGCACGGGGTCGGCAAAGTCACCGCCGACAAGCTCGGCAAGCTGGGGATCACCGATTGCCTCCAATTGCGCGAGTGGGACAAGTTGGCGCTGGTGCGTGAGTTCGGCAGCTTTGGCGAGCGACTCTGGAGCCTTGCCCGTGGGATCGATGACCGTGTGGTGCACAACGACAGTCGTCGTCAGTCGATCAGTGTTGAAAATACCTACGACGTTGATCTGCCGGACCTGAAGAGCTGCCTGGACAAGTTGCCCGAGCTGCTGGAGACCCTGGCGGGTCGCATGGCGCGAATCGACAGCAGCTATCGTCCGGGCAAGCCATTCGTCAAAGTGAAGTTCCACGACTTCACCCAGACTACATTGGAGCAGGCCGGGGCAGGGCGGGATCTGGGGAGTTATCAGTTGATGCTGACCCAGGCCTTCAATCGCGGCGGTAAACCGGTGCGGTTGTTGGGGGTCGGTGTGCGGCTGGAGGACTTGCGGGGCGGGTTCGAGCAGATGGAGTTGTTTGAGCGGTAGCGGAAGATAGAGGTTTGGTGGTGAATGTCAGGCCGCCTTCGCGAGCAGGCTCGCGAAGGCTTCTGGCTTTTTAGTTCAGCCCCGGATTCGCCACCAGTCGCTCGCCATTCCGGGCCAGCGATTTCAGGAATTCGGTCTGCAATTCGGGATCATTGCGCGTCAGTTCGATCAGGCTCTGTTCCAGTTCGCTGGCTTCTTCTTCAAGACCCAGCTCCGATAAGCGCTTGACCCGGTGGACCCACTGATTGACTTCGTCGCCTTCGAGATCGTCATAAATCAGCCCGTGGGCCTCATAGAGCTTGCTGCGCAAGGTGCTGCTGACGGCTAGCGAGGAGTCGGTGTGTACGTCGTCCTGGGCATCCTCGACACGAATCAGCAATCGGCTCAGATGATTGATGTCATGTTCGGCGAACGGATTGTCCAACAGATTCAGGCGCAACACGCCGTTTTTGTCGGTGGTCAGTTCGAAGGTTTCCTTGCCGGCCTTGACCTCGACCGGGCGCTCACTCCAGGGCAGGCTTGAGTACTCCGTGCGCTTGTCGCGCTGGACTTCATCAATACCGGCCAGGTTCTGCTGCGCGCGACCGTGGGACTGCGTGTTCATGAACGGGTTGAGCCCGGCGAAACCGTAGCTCAGCCAGTCCTTGGTCACGCTGTCCGGCAGATTGCCGAGGGCGAACACATTGACCACGTTGGCACCGACACCCGCCACCACGGCCACCGCGCCCAGCGGGATTTCGTAGATCTCCCGCCAGGGTTGGTACGGCGTATAGCGGTCGTAGTGACGCGTGACTTCGTATTCAGTGACTTCGAAAGTCTTCTGCTCGTGGATTTTCACCCGCCGTTGCGGCAGCTCAAGCACCTTGGGCTCACCGACATCGATCTGCAGGCTGTGATCGAGCAATTTGCGCTCGACCCGTTCCTCTTGCTCGCTGCGTTGCGACATGTGGTTGGCACAGCCGCTGACCAGCAGGGCGCCGCACAAGGCGGCACCACCGAGGCCTAAGGTGTTTCGCTTGAACATGACGTCTCAATATCTGCTATCAGCGGCGGATGCGGGCCTGAAGGAAGGACAGCACGTCGGCGACCGGTAGCGCTTGTGCGTCGGCCTCGGTACGGCTCTTGTATTCCAGGTTGCCTTCGGCCAGGCCGCGGTCGCTGACCACGATCCGGTGTGGAATGCCGATCAGTTCCATGTCTGCGAACTTGATGCCCGGGCTGGTTTTCTTGTCGCGGTCGTCCAGCAGCACTTCGAAGCCGGCAGCGGTGAGTTCCGCGTACAGCTTGTCGGTGGCTTCGCGAACCTGCTCGGTCTCGTAGCGCAGCGGCACCAGGGCAATCTGGAATGGCGCGAGGGTGTCGCTCCAGATGATCCCTTTTTCGTCGTTGTTCTGCTCGATGGCAGCTGCCACCACGCGGGACACGCCGATACCGTAGCAGCCCATTTCCAGGGTGACCGGCTTGCCGTTCTCGCCCAGCACTTCGCATTTCATCGCTTTGCTGTACTTGTTGCCCAGCTGGAAGATGTGCCCGACTTCGATGCCGCGCTTGATCTCCAGGGTGCCCTTGCCGTCCGGGCTCGGGTCGCCGGCCACGACGTTGCGCAGGTCGGCAACGGTTGGAACAGGCAGGTCGCGCTCCCAGTTCACACCGAAGTAGTGTTTGTCATCGATGTTGGCACCGATGCCGAAGTCGCTCATCAGCTCGACCGAACGGTCGATGATGATCGGCAGCGGCAGGTTCAACGGGCCGAGGGAACCGGCACCAGCGCCGATGGCGTCGCGTAGTTCGCTTTCCGATGCCATGACCAGAGGGCTGGCAACGCCTGGCTGGTTGGCAGCCTTGATTTCGTTCAGCTCATGGTCGCCACGGATGATCAGGGCAATCAGCTTGCCTTTCTCTTCTGCGTGCACCACGAGGGTCTTGATGGTTTTCTCGATCGGCAGGTTGAAGCCTTCGACCAGTTGCGCAATGGTCTTGGCGTTCGGGGTGTCGACCAGGCGCAGCTCTTCGCTCGGTGCGGCGCGGGAAGTTTCGCGGGGCACGGCTTCGGCTTTCTCGATGTTCGCCGCGTAGTCGGAACCGTTGCTGAACACGATGTCGTCTTCACCGGACTCGGCCAGTACGTGGAACTCGTGGGAACCGGCACCGCCGATGGAGCCGTTATCGGCTTCTACAGGGCGGAACTTCAGGCCCAGACGGGTGAACACGTTGCAGTAGGCCTGGTGCATGCGGTCATAGGTGACCTGCAACGAAGGCTGGTCGGCGTGGAACGAGTAGGCGTCCTTCATGATGAATTCGCGGCCGCGCATCAAGCCGAAACGTGGGCGGATTTCGTCACGGAATTTGGTCTGGATCTGGTACAGGTTGATCGGCAGCTGCTTGTAGCTGCTCAATTCGTTACGCATCAGATCGGTGATGACTTCTTCGTGGGTGGGACCTGCGCAGAAGTCGCGACCGTGGCGATCCTTGAAGCGCAGCAATTCAGGGCCGTACTCTTCCCAGCGCCCGGATTCCTGCCACAGCTCAGCCGGTTGGGTGCTCGGCATCAACACTTCGAGAGAGCCGGCGGCGTTCATTTCTTCACGAACGACGGCTTCGACCTTGCGCATTACCCGCAAGCCCATCGGCAGCCAGGTGTACAGGCCCGAGGCGAGCTTGCGGATCATGCCGGCGCGCAGCATCAGCTGGTGGCTGATCACGACCGCATCGGAAGGCGTTTCTTTCTGTGTGGCGAGCAAAAATTGACTGGTGCGCATGGTTGGCCGTTATCGATTGCTGATGACGAGAAATGACGGAGCATTGTACGGGCGAGATCCGCTGGCGTACAGGCGTGCGGTCGGCGGTGTGGCAGGAGGGCGCGATTCACTCGACCCTCCGCGATTCTTCCTGCGTAAGGGACTACGACTCTTCGGCGACCGGAGTCTGTATCGGTTCCGGTGTCGGTGTAGGGCCTGCACGGCGGTTCTCCTGGAACCAGTGCAAGGCGATCAACAGCAGGGTCGGGACGCCTAGCAGGGCGGTGATCAGGAAGAAGTTGTGGTAACCGAATTTTTCCACCATGACCCCGGAGTAGCCGCCGATCAGGCGTGGCAGCAGCAGCATGATCGAGCTGAGCAGGGCGTATTGGGTGGCGGAGAACTTGAGGTTGGTCAGGCTCGACAGGTAGGCCACGAAGGCCGAGGTCGCCAGGCCTGAACTGAAATTGTCCAGGGAGATGGTCAGCACCAGCATGTTCAGGTTGGGGCCCATGTCGGCGAGCATCAGGAACAGGATGTTGGTCGCCGCGGATGCGACACCGCCGATGAACAGGATCGGCAGGATGCCGAAACGCACGATCAGCAGGCCGCCCATGCCAGCGCCGACCAGGGTCATGATCAGGCCGAAGATTTTGCTGACGCTGGCGATCTGGTCCTTGGTGAAGCCCTGGTCGATGTAGAACACGTTGGCCATCACGCCCATGACCGTATCGGACATCCGATAGGTAGCGATCAAGCCGAGCAGCAGCAGCGCTTGCCAGCGGTATCGCAGAATGAAGTCGTTGACCGGTGTAAGCACTGGCGCCAGGCCACGACGGCCCATGGCCGAGAGGCACAGGGCGGTGAGGGTGGTGTAGAGGATCGCGCGCAGGAAAGCGCGGTCTTCGAGCAGCAGGTCAAGCAGGCTCACGCCCTGGAACAGCACGCTGGCGAAGTCGGTGTTGTAGAGCTGGGTGAACATGGCCGGCACCGAAACCAGCAGCACGATCAGCACGAACACCGACGCCAGTTGGTGCGCGAAGCTGTAGCGCCCGGCCTGCAGTTGCGTGCGCAACGGTACTGGCGGTTCGCGCATGAACAGACTGGTCAGCAGTGCCGGGACCATCAGGGCACCGAACAGGATGTAAGTGCCAGCCCAGGCCGAATGCTTGTAGTTGAAGCCGGTGGAGCCAAAGCCTTCGGCGAAGAAGAGCGCGCCTGCGGTAGCCAGCAGCGCAGCGACCCGGTAACCGGACATGTAGCTGGCGGCGAGCGCGGCCTGGCGGTTGTCTTCGGCGATTTCCAGGCGGTAGGCGTCGACCGCGATGTCCTGCGTCGCTGATGCGAAAGCGACGACGACGGCAATGGCGATCAGCCAGGACAAATGCTTTTGCGGGTCGCAGAAACCCATCCCGATCAGGCCAAGGATGACCAGTGCCTGAGACAGCACGAGCCAGGATCGTCGTCGACCGAGTTTGCCGAGCAATGGCAGTCGCCATTGGTCGAGCAAGGGTGACCAGACCCATTTGAAGGCATACGCCAGGCCGATCAGGCTTGCATAGCCAATGGTTTCACGAGCCACGCCAGCTTCACGCAGCCAGACTGAAAGTGTCGAAAACACCAGCATGTAGGGCAGGCCGGCGGCGAAACCAAGCAGCAACAGCACGAGTGTCGAGGGGCTGGCATAAGCGGCGAGCGCGGCGCGCCAGGTTTTACGGGGCATGGGCTGGAGTCTGCCTCAAGAAATACGGAAACAAAGCGCGCACTCTAACCGCTGTGCTCTACCGGACGCCAGCCATGGCGCTGAATATCAACACGATTGTTCAGGATACTGATGCCCTCCATGCGTAATCGTGCGCGCTGCTCATCACCCGAAGGGCTGCCCGCCGGCAGGCTGATACGCCCGTTTGCGCCTAGAACACGGTGCCAGGGCAACTTGCTGTCGCCGGGCAGTTGACTGAGGGTGCGCCCGACCCAGCGGGCGGCGCGACCCAGTCCTGCAAGCTCGGCCAGTTGGCCGTAGCTGACGACTTTGCCCTCGGGGACTTGTGCCAGTGTCAAATACAACGCCGTGCGTCGGATTTGCGCTGCGCTCTCGGGTTCATCGGTTGGATCGGTCACGTCCGTCAGTCCTGAAGAAATGTGCTTTACCGTCTGTAGAGTAATTCCCGCACAGGAAGTTGAGAAATGAACTCAACAGAAATAGTCGGGTCAGTCCTTGTCAGGGCTTTGTTCCTACGGATAATGCGGACTTTTCTTGCAAGCCTGAGCCCGTATTTTGCTTATGTTGTCCAGATCCCTGCTGTGTCTCGCCGTCCTTGGTGCTTCCACTCCCTCGCTAGCCGATACCGTGTGGTTGAAGAACGGTGACAAGCTGAGCGGCAAGATTACGCTGTTCGATGGCGGCAAGCTGCTGATCCAGACCGAATACGCCGGTGCGGTGACGATCGACTGGAAACAAGTCAAGACCCTGGACAGCGATCAGGAGTTGCTGGTCAAGCAGGATGCCTACAGTGGCGAGAAAGCCAAATCGCTGAAGGCGGCGGACGACGGCAAGGTCACGCTGGCCAACGGCGAGGCACCGAAGACGGTCGAACTGGCGAGCATCCAGCAGATTCTCAAGCCAAAACCGGTGGTCGAGGATCTGGTGTGGAAAGGCAACGTCGATGTCGCGCTGGATTATCAGCGGGCGGAAAACGACACCGATGACTACGACATCGATTTCAAGACCAGTGCGCGACACGGGCGCTGGCGGCACACCGCTGAAGGTGAATACAACCGTGAGTTCCAGGACGACGTGGTGACCACGGACAACTGGCGGGCGGAATACTCCATCGACCGATTCCTGACCGAACAATGGTTCTGGCAGGGGCGCCTGGTCTACAAACGCGACAAGATCGAAGGCCTTTCCCGGCAACGCACGGTCGGTACCGGTCCCGGCTATCAGTTCTGGGATAACGAGCTCGGGGCGTTCTCCCTGGGCTCGCTGATCAACCGTACGGACTATGAATTTTCCGATGGCGGCAAAGACAACTTCTACGCCCTGGCCATGAAGTGGGACTACAACCGCTACCTGGTCGGCAAGCGCGTCGAGTTCTTTACCAATGGCGAGGTTGGTAAGCCGCTGTCGGGTGTGGCCGACTACGCGCTCGATGCCGAGATGGGGTTGCGCTACAAGGTGACTGACTGGGCTTCGCTGAACCTGAAGGCGGAGCGCGATATCATCAGCGGCACTGACGATGCGGATCTGGACAAGACACGCTACACCGCAGGGTTTGGCGTGACCTGGTAAGAGCAAAAAAAGATAGCCGCCTTCGACAGTTCCCGCAGGGTCAACCCCGGAGCTGTCGAAGGCGGCTATCTTTTTTGGCGTGGACAAAACACCCGCCCACAAAAAAGCCCCGCTGTTGAGGGCGGGGCTTTTTACTAAAGCAAGTACAAGTTAGATAACTTGAACTTCTTCAGCTTGCATGCCTTTCTGACCGCGGGTAGCGATGAAAGAAACCTGTTGGCCTTCTTTCAGGCTTTTGAAGCCGTCGGACTGGATAGCTTTGAAGTGAACGAACAGGTCGTCACCGGATTGTGGAGTGATGAAGCCGAAGCCTTTTTCATCGTTGAACCACTTAACGGTACCGGTTTGGCGATTAGACATGGTGTAACTCCTTGAACAAAGATAACTGCGACTCAGGAAGAACCCTGGCCGAGACTGAGTGCAAAGAGCAGGAAAAATTCTTGTAGATGGTTGGATCGAAATTCAACATATCGTGTAGAGATTCTCAGTGACACAAGCAGCACAGTGACGCCACCTTAACCCTTTTTCCGGAACGTGCCAATGCTTCTTGCACAGGTTTCTCTGTTTTAAGGATCGGCGGTGTGACGGTTCGTCGCCAGAGCAGGTAATTCCTGCCTGTTCGGCGAGAAATGCACCGCGGACTTTGAACCCGGCGGCGCGCCCGGTAAGATGCCGGACAGAATTTTTCGACCTCGCTATTCAGGACACCCGCCATGAGCATCAAATCGGACAAGTGGATTCGCCGCATGGCGCAGGAACACGGCATGATCGAGCCTTTCGTCGAGCGCCAGATGCGCGGCAGCGACGATAGCCGTGTGATCTCCTACGGCGTGTCGAGCTACGGCTACGATGTGCGTTGCACCAATCATTTCAAGGTGTTCACCAACATCAATTCGGCCATCGTCGACCCGAAGAACTTCGATGCCGGCAGCTTCGTCGACATCCACAGCGACGTGTGCATCATTCCGCCGAACTCGTTCGCCCTGGCCAGCACCGTCGAATACTTCCGCATTCCGCGTAACGTTTTGACCATTTGCCTGGGTAAAAGCACCTACGCGCGCTGCGGCATCATCGTCAACGTCACGCCGCTCGAGCCTGAGTGGGAAGGCCACGTGACCCTGGAGTTCTCCAACACCACCAATCTGCCGGCGAAAATCTACGCGAACGAAGGCGTGGCGCAGATGCTGTTCCTTGAGTCTGACGAAGAGTGTGAAGTGTCCTACAAGGACCGTGGCGGCAAGTATCAGGGCCAGCGTGGCGTGACCCTGCCGCGCACCTGAGTCAACCGTCTGACAAATGTCGGGAATTCCTGAGCGAGCGTACACTCTATGGGGTGTACTGTTCCGATCCGCGCAAGGCGGGTCGGGCCATCGCTCAGGAGTGCCGAATGAAGATCGATCCGCGAATCAGTGCCGAACTGGCAAGGCTTGAACCCAATCAGGTTGGCGTTCTGGCCTGGTCCTTGTTGGCACATCCGCCCGTCAGCATGGCAGGGGGTATTCCCGGCCAGCCTGATCCTGATACCCCGAATGAACAGCCCAATGAACCGGGCGAGCCCACGCTGCCGGATGAGCCGCCGCCTGCTCCTGTTGTCTGATTACCAGTTACTACAGATCAAAATAATGTGGGAGCGAGCCTGCTCGCGATAGCGGTCGATCAGTCAACATCAATGCCGGCTGTACCACCGCTATCGCGAGCAAGCTCGCTCCCACAGGTTTTGCAGTAGACGTTACTTCAGGTTGCCGCTGAGGAACTGCTTCAACCGCTCGCTTTTCGGCTTGCCCAGCACGTCTTCCGGCGCGCCTTCTTCCTCAACCAGGCCGTGGTGCAGAAACAGCACTTGGCTGGACACTTTGCGGGCGAAGCTCATTTCGTGGGTCACCATGATCATGGTCCGGCCTTCTTCGGCCAGGCCCTGGATCACCTTGAGCACTTCACCCACCAGTTCCGGATCCAGCGCCGAGGTCGGTTCGTCGAACAGCATGACCTCCGGCTCCATGGCCAGTGCGCGGGCAATCGCTACCCGTTGTTGCTGACCGCCGGACAGGAAGGCCGGGTATTGGTCCGCCACACGGGAGGCCAGCCCCACCTTGTCGAGGTAACGCCGGGCGCGGTCCTCGGCTTCTTTCCTGTCGCAGCCCAGCACCCGGCGCGGCGCCATGGTGATGTTTTCCAGCACTGTCATGTGGCTCCACAGGTTGAAATGCTGGAACACCATGGCCAGGCGGGTGCGAATCCGCTGCAGTTCATCGGCGTCGGCCACGTGCATGCCGTGACGATCCTTGATCATGCGGATGTTCTGCCCGTCGAGGCTCATGGCGCCGTCGTTGGGTTGTTCCAGGAAGTTGATGCAGCGCAGAAAGGTACTTTTACCCGAGCCGCTGGCGCCGATCAGGCTGATGACGTCGCCGGTCTTGGCCTTGAGCGAAACACCTTTGAGGACTTCATGGTCGCCGTAGCTTTTATGCAGGCCTTCGATGGTCAGTTTGTACATGGGGCGTGCATCCTCAAGGCGAAAGTAGATAGCCGCTGCGATAGGCTTCGGTGCCCGCGACGTGGGCGATCACCATGCCGGCAGTGGCCATGCGGCGCAGCGAACGGGCGTACATCAGCCCGGCTGTAGCGCAATGAACGGGAGTGACCAGATCGTTGACCGGATCAATGATCTCGGCGATCAGTTGCCCTGCTTCCAGGTACTCACCCGGCAACGCGGTGAACACCAGCAGCCCGCCCACCGGCGTGGCCACCGGCTCAACACCGGCCAGCGGAGTCGCCGGGTAGGGCAGGTCGGGCAGGGGCGCGGGTTCGCCGGCGATTGCGCCGAAATGGATCAGGTAGTCGATCAGCGCCTGGCAGTCGAGGCTCGCCAGCGGGTGATTGACGTCGCCCTGACCGCGCAGTTCGACGGTCACCGAAAAACTGCCTGGCGGAATGTCGAAGTGCTCGCCGAAGCGCTCCTTCAACTGCCACCAGAGCAGGGTGAAGCATTCGTCGAACGACTGACCACCGGAATCGGTTGCCAGCAGGCTGGCTTCGGCGCCGATATAACGGGCCAGCGGCTCGACCTGCGGCCAGGCATCCGGCGTGGTGTAGAGGTGAGCGACCGCTTCGAAATCGCAATGCAGGTCTAGCACCATGTCGGCGTCGCAGGCCAATCGTTGCAGGGTCAGGCGCTGGGATTGCAATTGGGTGGCGGCGGTCTGCCGGGCCAGCGCATCGCGCAGGTTGCTGCGGATCAGTTGCAGGTTGTGCTGCGGATCGTCACCGAGCTTGCCTTCGATCGCGTTGCCGACTTCCTCACTGAGGTCGACGAACCAGCGGTTGAAGTTCTGGCCGCTTTCCAGCTCGTAGCGACCCAGCGGCACATCCATCAGTACCTGTTCCAGGCCCACCGGGTTGGCGACGGGTACCAGCACGATTTCGCTGCGCAGGCGACCGGCGGCTTCCAGCTCCGCCAGGCGTTGCTTGAGGTGCCAGGCCACCAGCATGCCGGGCATTTCGTCGGCGTGCAGGGAGGCCTGGATGTAGATCTTGCCGTTGGCCGGTTGGGGGCCGAAGTGAAAGCTGTGGATCTGTCGTGCGGTCCCCGGCAGCGGGGCCAGCAGGTCATGTTTCTGGTGGCGCATCTGTTGTTTCCTGAAGCTGGTTGAGACCTAGTGGGTCGGGCCGAGGAAGGCCAGCCATCGGCGTTCGGCAAGGCGGAACAGGCCGACCAGCGCAAAAGTGACGGTCAGGTAGATCAGCGCGGCGATGCCGAACGACTGGAAGGTCAGGAAGGTCGCCGAGTTGGCGTCCCGCGCGACTTTCAGGATGTCCGGGATGGTCGCGGTGAAGGCCACGGTGGTCGAGTGCAGCATCAGGATCACTTCGTTGCTGTAGTACGGCAACGAGCGACGCAAGGCCGATGGCATGATCACGTAGGCATACAGTTTCCAGCCAGTCAGGCCATAAGCCTTGGCCGCTTCGACTTCACCGTGGTTCATGCTGCGAATGGCCCCGGCGAAGATCTCCGTGGTATAGGCGCAGGTGTTCAGGGCGAAGGCCAGGATCGTGCAGTTCATCGCATCGCGAAAGAATGCGTCCAGTACTGGCTGAGCTCGAATGGCGGCCAGACTGTAGATCCCCGTGTAACAGATCAATAGCTGAATATAGAGCGGCGTGCCACGGAACAGGTAGGTATAGAACTGCACCGGCCAACGGATGTAGAAGCGCGGCGATACACGGGCGATGGACAGCGGGATCGACACGATAAAACCGAAGAAGATCGACGCGCTGAGCAGCCACATGGTCATGGCCAGGCCAGTGATGTTGTTGCCGTCGCTATAGAGGAAGGGTTTCCAGTATTCCTGCAGAAGTTCGATCATCGTACGGCCTCCCGGGTACCGGCGGAGTAACGACGTTCGAGCCAGCGCAGAATGAAGTTGGACGCGCTGGTGATCACCAGATAGATCAGCGCTGCAATTACCAGGAAGTAAAACAGCCGATAGCTGCTTTTACCGGCGTCCTGGGCAGCCTTGACCAGGTCGGCGAGGCCGATGATCGACACCAGCGCGGTGGCCTTGAGCATCACCATCCAGTTGTTACCGATACCCGGCAGGGCATAACGCATCATCTGCGGGAACACCACGATCCAGAAACGCTGGCCGCGCTTGAGGCCATAGGCGGTGGCCGCTTCGACCTGACCCCGTGGGACGGCGAGAATCGCGCCACGGAAGGTTTCAGTGAAATACGCACCGTAGATGAAACCCAGGGTGATGACCCCGGCACTGAACGGGTTGATCTCGATGTATTCCCATTCCATGTAATCGGTAAAAGAAGTCAGCCAGGTTTGCAGGCTGTAGAAGATCAACAGCATCAGGACCAGGTCCGGAACGCCGCGAATGAGTGTGGTGTAGAGCTGGGCAGGCACGCGCATCAGTTTGACTTTTGACAGCTTGGCACTGGCGCCGAGCAGCCCGAGCAACACGGCTACCAACAGCGACAACGCCGACAACTTGATCGTCATCCAGGTGCCTTGCATCAGCAACGGACCGAAGCCCTTGAGGCTGAAGGCAGAGAGCCCCAGATTTTCTAATAGGTTTTCGAACATAAATCAGCAACCTGATCGGATGAAAAAAGCGCCCATCGAGAGATGGGCGCCGGGCATTATTTGCCGCTGTACAGGTTCAGATCGCCAAAGTGTTTCTTCTGAATGGTGGCGTAGGTGCCATCATCGTGTAACGCTTTGATACCTTTATCCAAAAGTGCTTTCAGCTCGGTGTTACCTTTCTTAATGCCAACGGCCGTTTTGGCTGGCAGCAAAGCGTTGTCGACCGGCTTGGTGACATCGTAGTCGGCACCCTGTGGAGACTTCAGGAAGCCCAGTTCGGCTTGCAGCATGTCCTGGATCCCTGCATCGAGACGACCCGAAGTCAGGTCGGCGTAGACCTGATCCTGGTTGGCGTAAGCCTGGGTTTTCACCCCGGCCTTGTCCAGAACGGCCTTGGCATAGGCTTCCTGAATGGTGCCTTGTTCGTAACCGACGGTTTTGCCCTTGAGCGAGGCAACGTCTTCAGTCACGCCGGAACCTTTCTTGAACACGTAGGCGGTAGGGCCGGAGAACAACTCGCTGGAGAAGTCGATGGCTTTTTCGCGGGCTTCAGTAACGGTCATCGACGAGATCACACCGTCGAATTTATTGGCTTTCAGACCCGGAATCATGCCGTCGAAATCGCTTTCGACCCACTTGCACTTGACCTTCAGTTCGGCGCAGATCGCGTTCCCCAGATCGATGTCAAAGCCTACCAGGCTGCCATCGGCCGCTTTCGACTCGAACGGTGCGTAGGAAGGGTCAACGCCGAAACGCAGTTCTTTGTACTCCTTCGCCATGGCGGAGCCAGCAGCCATGCACAACGCCAGTGCAGAAAGGGTCAGCAATGCTTTTTTCATTATTCAATCCCTAAAAACCAATATGAGCGCTTGTGGCGCAGAATTATTGTTACTGGAAAGCGTAAGACCTGTTGAAAGTAGCAATTTCCGAACCAGAGTGCCGAACAAGCGTTTTAAAAGGTACTTGGAAATGGCCGGAAACAGATTTATGCACGAAAACGGGCGCAGGGAAATGGGTGCACCAAATCATCTCGCCACAAAAAACGGTTTGACTGAGCCGGGTCGCCAGGCTCTCTACCTCGTCGACACGACTTGTCCTTGCGTCAGCGCAACCGCGATGGCGATTCCACATTCAACCTCTATTTTGAATGTTGAATCGCTATCGTCGGAACGCCGCCCGGAGCCGGCTCGCTCCCACAGGTAAAGGGCGGGGTTACTTTCCTGGGGTCAGCGTCAACCGCGCCTTGCCATAGGCGTTGTCAAAGTTCTGCGGCTGCATTGGCAGGCTCATGTACTGGCCCTTGAGCCACGGTTCGATGCTGTTGAGGTAGTTCGGGCTGGCCGGGTTGCCGGATTGACCGGTGCCGTTCTGCGCCATCAGCGGTTCGGACTGGCCGAAGTCGACGATAAAGCGCATGGCTGGCGCCAGTATGGTGTTGAAGTCCTGGCCCCAAGCGAAGGCGGCCGTGTTGAGCGTGGTGTGATCGCCGCCGGCCGGCAGCGGGCCGCGTACGGTCTGGCCGCTGGCGTTTTTCCATTCATAGCGATGCAGTTTGCCCCACTGCCAGGCTTTGTGATCGCCGCCCAACTGGCTGTCGCCTGCGCTGATCGCGGCGGCGAGACTGCGAGCGAGGATCGCCGGTTTGTCTTCTTTCTGTGCGGTGCGCACGTCATCCCAGAACGGGCTGTCTTCACGCCCGAGCAAATGATCGGCCTGGGCCGCGTAGGACCGCTTGCCGTCGGCGACAAAGGCTTTCCACGCCGGGCTGCTTTCCGGGCCCAGTTCATCGAGGAAGATCTGCCGTGTGCTTTCCTGCAGGAACAACTCGTAGATGGCCGCATCGGTGGAGGTCGGGATGAGCTTGCCGTCGAACGCCATCAGGCGGCTGTAGGCTTCGTGTGCCTTGGCACGATCGGCCGGCGCCAAGGCGTCCATGGCTTGTTTGAGCGGCTGGGCCATGCCCGGCGCCTCGAACATTTTCTTCAGCTTGGCAGCGAAGGTGGTGGTCTGGTCGTATTGCATGGCGATCAGGCTGCGGCTGTCGTGTTTGCCTGCACCAGCCAGTTCGGCCAGGCGCTCGCCACGTTCCGGTGCCGCCCATGAGTTGGACAACTGCATGCCGTAGCCATGGGGAATGACCCGCTGGTTGGCGGTGCCGAGCCAGCCTTGGGCCGGGTCCTGGTCGTACGGGTGCAGCATCGGATCGGCATAACCGTCCCAATCGTAACGACCTTCCCAGCCCGGCGAGGGCAGCAGACCTTCGCCTTCGCGGCGGTTCGGGTAACGGCCGGTGACCTGCCAGCCGATGTGACTGGCGTCGGCGAACACCAGGTTCAGCGCGATGGCGCGGATTTCGCGGCTGGCATCCGAAGCTTTCTCGACGCTCTGGGCGCGGGACAGGTCGAAGAACGCGTCCAGGGTCTTGTCGTCGGTGAAGTTCGGCGTCTGCAAGGCCAGGCCGAAACCATTGGCCAGCGTGGTGCCTTGGGCGCTGTTGAGCAGCGGGCCATGGCGGGTTTCGTACACGGCTTCGCGAATCGAGCGCTGGCCTTTGACGAAGTAGGTTTCGTTACGCACGATCGCCGGCTGCCACTTCCCGGCGTTTTCGTAGGTGAGCCCGTTGCCCTGGCGCTTGATCTTCTCCAGGAACAGGTCCTGGTTGTCGCCCATCACGGACGTCATGCTCCACGCCACTTTGCCGTTGAAACCGCCAAGCACCATCGGCAGGCCCGCGATGGTCACGCCGGAAGCCTGATACTTCGGCGCGCGAATCTGCACGTAGCTGAACAACGAAGGCACGCCCAGCGGGCCGTGACTGTCACTGGCCAGCAGGCTCTTGCCGCTGCGACTGCGTTGCGGGGCGATGGCCCAGTTGTTCGACGAGGTGGCGCCCAGCAGGTTGAGATCAGACAGTTGGCCCGTGGCTTTGCTGAGTTCGGCCAGCCCCGGTACTTGCCCGTTGAGCTTGAGGCCTTGCAGTTTTTCGCTTTCGGTGGCCGGCAGTTTTTCGTCGGGAGCCGACGGCGTCAGCCACGCCAGTTTGTCGGTGGTGACGGTCTGGGCCAGCACCAGCGAGGAAATTTCTTCCGGCAGGTTAGTCGACTGGCTGAAGTTCAGCAGGCAGAAAATCAGCGCCGAATCTTCCGGCTGCCAGTATTCAGGCTTGTAGCCGGTGGCTGCCAGATCCGCCGGCAGTTTGTCGCGGTAGCGGAACAGGTAGGCGTTGACCCCCCGCGCATAGACTTCGAAGAAACGCTTGAGGCGCGGCGAAGAAGCCTTGTACAACTCGCCAGCACTTTTCTTCAGGTTGACCGCCCGCATGTAGCGGTCGGCATCCAGCAGGTCGGCACCGTGCATCTCGGCCAAACGGCCCTGGGCCAGCAGGCGCAGGGTGACCATCTGGGTGATGCGGTCGCTGGCATGCACGTAACCGAGGGTGAACAGCGCGTCGTGGAAGCTGTTGCTTTCGATCAACGGCATGCCCATGGCATTACGGCGCACCGAAACGCTCTGCGCCAGGCCCTTGAGTGGTTGTACGCCGGAGGTCGGCGGGAGGGTGTCCTGGGCGTTGAAGTTCTGACAACCGGTCAGGCTCAACACACCGGCCACTGCTGCGGCAACGCCGAACCGGGGTAGAAAATGAGTAAGGGCTGGCGAGGCCATGGCAAAGCTCCTGCGGGGGTAGAGGCGGCGCGAAATAAAGGCGCTACGTTAGTGAGCGGGAGGTGGCCGCGCAAGCGGGGTACAAGGTTATTTCGGGATTTGTCTGATAAACCGGAAAGATCGCAGTCTTGCCAGTCGCAATGGGGGATGTTGAAGTGCGACACGCTCAACAATTCTGGAGAAAAGTCGGCATGGAGCTCAAGGCAAACGCGGCACTGATCATCATCGATCAACAAAAAGGCATCCTGCATCCCAGGCTCGGCCGCAGGAATAATCCCGAGGCCGAAGCGCGCATGCTGGAAATGCTCGGCCATTGGCGGCGCACCGCCCGGCCGGTGGTCCATGTGCTGCACCTGTCCCGCTCGGAGGACTCGGTATTCTGGCCGCAGCAGTCGGGGGTGGAGTTTCAGGAACGGTTTCAGCCAATGGCCGGTGAACGCTTGATCCAGAAGCAGGTGCCGGATGCGTTTTGTTCGACTGGGCTGGAGGCGCAGTTGCGCGAGGCGGGGATCGGGCAGTTGGTCATCGTCGGCGTCGCGACCCACAACTCGGTGGAATCCACGGCGCGTACCGCAGGCAACCTGGGGTTTGATACGTGGGTGGCCGAGGATGCGTGCTTTACCTTCGACAAGGCTGATTTTTTCGGCCATGCCCATAGCGCCGAAGAGGTGCATGGGATGTCGCTGGGGAATTTGCACGGTGAGTATGCGACGGTGGTCAGCAGTGCACAGATTCTGTCAGCCGACTAAGTACCTGTGGGAGCGAGCTTGCTCCGGGCGGCATTCTGACGATGGCAGTCTGACTGACACACTCATGATGAATGTGCTGCCGTCATCGCGAGCAGGCTCGCTCCCACAGGAGGGGGTGGTGATTCAACAGGCGAAGCAAGCCTTCGCCCGAAGCATCAAGCGCCGTGGCACTTCTTGAATTTCTTGCCGTTGCCGCACGGGCACGGATCGTTGCGGCCGACATCTTTCAGGGCATTGCGCACCGGTTCCTGGTGAGCGTGGCCGCAGTTCGGACCGTGGACATGGCCGTGGTCGTGATCATGGTGGTGATGGTCATGATCATGATCGTGGTTGCAGTCAGGGCCGTGGACATGGGGTTGCTGGGTCATCGGTGTTGCTCCGGAATTAAATCGGCGGCGATTATCACGCCATTGCGCGCCAGGTGCACGTAGTGGGCGATGAATATACCGGTTTCCAGTTCACCTTCCAGACGATAGGGGATGGGTTGATCGGCTTTTTTCAGCAGTTTGGCCATTTCACGGACCTTGGACCACAGATTGGTGCGGATCGGCACCTTGAAGTAAGCGCTGTGCATGGGGCTGATGGTGAACCAGTGTTCGTACTCGCCGTCGGCCAGCAGTATGTCACCCAGGTGAACGCGATACTCCAGACTGCGCACCGTCAGGTCGCTGTCGTTGGGGTTGTCGATGCGAAAGTGCAGGAGGAATTTCTGTTCCAGCAGTTTGGCGCTGACCACCTCGACCTTCACCAGATGGACCTCGGGGTCCGGCAAGTCGTCGTCGAACCACGACGCACAGCCGCCGAGTCCCAGTGTCAGGAACAACGTGAGCAGACAGAGTGCGCCGCGGCGGATGATCATCGTGGTGTTTCTCCCTTGAGCCCAGTCTAGACCCAAAAGATCGCAGCCTTCGACCGCTCTTGCGCGGTGGACAGTCACTCCATGTCCTAGCTGCTGAAATACCCTGCACAACACTTCTTGAACTTCTGCCCGCTCGCGCACGGGCAGGCGTCATTGCGTCCAGTCTTGAGTGGCACGGTCGGGTCGATGAAGTACCAGCGACCGGTGTTTTGCACAAATGACGAACGCTCTCGATGACTGTGCTCGCCATTGCTGTCGTGCCAACGCGCGGTGAAGGTCACGAAAGCGTGTTCAGGTTGGCCACCCAGCACTTCGGAGCTTTCCACCTCAAGGCCAAGCCACGTGCTTTGCGCGCTCCAGTCGCTGATCGATTGACGATCCAGGCCGGCCTGTTGGGCGGGCAGGGTGGTGGCCACCAGATAGTCGACCAACCCCAGCACGTAGGCGCTGTAGCGCGAGCGCATCAAGGCTTCCGCGCACGGTGCCGGGTGTCCTTCATGGTAGTGACCGCAGCAGGCGTCGAGCAGGGTGCCGCTGCCGCATGGGCAAATGGATGTACTCATTGCATTACCACCAGTATTTCCCGAAGTTTTCCGGATTGGCCCAGAAGCGCGAATTGAGCCAGTCGGGGACTTGTTTGTATTCAAGCAGATCATAGGTGAACAGGGTCAGGACCTGTTCGTCCCTCTGAAAGCGTTCGCTGGCTTGCAGAGCCAGGGAGAAAAAGTCCGTTTCCTGCCAGCCGCAGGCCGGGAGATCCGCCAGCACTGCGATGCGGCTGGCGTTGAGGTTGCGGATGCCGCCCAGCAGGTTCAGGCCGTCGCGCTTGGGCAAATGCTCCAGGCAATCGACCACCAGGGCCAGGTCGAAACGGCGGGCAGCCAGCTCGGCGGGCAATGGCCCGGGGGCAGCGAAAGCGACGCAGCTGTCCGGGTGAGCGAGCTTGAAAGCCTCCAGTGCCGGGAATTCGCTGGCGCCGATCAACAACAGGCGTGCGGGGGCATATCGGTCAAGTAACGCGGCCAGTGCCTGTTGTGGCGTGCGTGAAGAAATACCTGCAATCATCGAAGATCCTCAATCAGATCTGCCAAGACTAGCCTGCCCTAACGTTCGGGCCTAGAGCGCCCTGACGACAAAAGCGCCAACCTGCCGTTAATACGCGAATAAACAGCATGGCCTATTGCTGGCGGAGTTTAAAACTCGGGTCTTTACTACCTGAATCGGTTCTAAGCCGATCCAACAGGAGAAAACTAGATGAGCATAGTTCGGACAGCATTACCCTTGGTTCTGTTAACCAGTGTCTTGACTGGTTGCGCAGGTTTGCAGAAAACCGACTGGCCGACCTGTGCGGCGGTTGGTGGTGTCGTGGGGGCGGGCCTCGGTGCGACCGAAAGCTCGGCATGGGCAGGGTATGGTGCTCTGCTCGTCGGCGGTACGGCAGCGGCTTATTGCTGGGTACACGGTGATGGCGACGAAGACGGCGATGGCGTGCCGGATAGTCGCGACAAGTGCCCAGGCACGCCAAAAGGCGTTCAGGTCGATGCCAACGGTTGCCCTCCTCCAGCACCTGTGGTCGAAGAGGCGGTTGTGGTCAAAGAAGAAACCATCGTCATTCGCGATGTCCACTTCCAGTTTGATAAAGCCACGCTTACCTCGTCCGACAAACAGGTACTCGACAAGATTGCCACTCGCTTGAAAGCCGAAGCCCCTACCGCTCAACTGACCGTGACCGGCCATACCGACAGCGTGGGCAGTGACACCTACAACCAGAAACTGTCGGATAAACGCGCCCACTCGGTGGTTGAATACCTCATCGAGCAAGGCGTACCTCGCAGCAACTTCGTGTCGGTTGTCGGTGCCGGTGAAAGCCAGCCGGTTGCTGACAACAAAACCGCTGACGGTCGTGCTCAGAACCGTCGCACCGAAATCAAAATCCAGCGTTAAGCCCCCTCGCATCCGCGCCTTGTGCAGTCGCGGATGCGGGTCTTTACTCCTGTGTAACCGGTATGGGCCGGTACACAGGAGCTTTCAATATGATCGTTCTCACAAGGACCGTCTTGCCGGTTCTGCTACTTGGCAGCCTCTTGACCGGCTGCGCGACCCACAGTGATGGCACTGCCCCCCTCAATCAACGCACCTGGCCAATTTGCAGCCTCATCGGCGGCCTGGTCGGTGGTGGTCTGGGCGCAATCGAGAGTGGTGCCTGGGCCGCGGGTGGGGCTGCACTGGGTGTCTTGTCCGGCGGCTTGATCTGCTATGCCCAGGATGGCGACGAAGACGGTGACGGCGTTTTCGACCGGCGCGACCGTTGCGCTGATACTCCTGCCAATACCCCGGTCGACCATCGCGGTTGCCCGGCGCCGCAGTACCCGGACAGCGTCCAGGCCGAGCCTGCGCAATCCGAAGTCATTACGCTGAGCGATGTACTGTTTGTCTTCAATCAATCCGACCTGACCCCGACGGCGAAGAGTCAACTGGACGCGTTGATGAGCAAGTTCGAGGATGCCGATGTGGTCAGCATCAAGGTGGTCGGCCATACCGACAGCGTCGGTTCGGATGCCTATAACCAGAGCTTGTCGGAGCGGCGTGCCAGCAGCGTGGCGGAATACCTGTTGAGCCAGGGTGTGGCGCCGAACAAAGTCACCAGCGAAGGCAAGGGCAAGAGCCAACCGATTGCTGACAACGAAACAGAAGAGGGCCGTGCGAAAAACCGTCGTGTGGAGCTGCATATAAACCGCTGAGCCAAGAGATAGAGCCGTCGGGCGACGGGTGTGATCGCTGCGACGGCCGTTTGGCGGCCTTCATGAAGATTTTTCCGTTGCCCTCTGGCTTATCCCGCGTGGAAGCCGTTACTGTGCGCGCAAACAATAATTCTCATCGGGGGCGCGTATGAAAGTCATATGGGGACTGGGGCGGTTACTGACCTTGCTGTTCTGGGCGGTAGTGCTGGTCAATCTGCTTACACCGTTTGTCTTTCCGCTGCACCCGTTGGTCAACCTGGCCGGTGGCCTGTTGGGAGTCATCCATCTTCTGGAAGCGTTGCTGTGCTATCGCAGCCTTCGAGGTCGCGCACATCCCTGGCTTGACCGCCTGAAGATCGTCATTTTTGGCGTATTCCATCTGCAAACCATTCCAGCCCCCACCGCTTCGAAGGCTTCCCATGCGTAAACTCTGTCTGCTCGCCGCACTCATCAGCCCATTGGCCAGCGCTCAGGTGGTGAGTGTCGAAACCAACTCGCTGATGCGCTTGCCCAACACCGCCAGCGCCCTGCAACTGGAACGCCTGGAAGTGGCCGATTACGGCACCTTGCTGATTCCTTCAAACGTCACGGAAGTCACCGTGGGTGAATTGCATCTGGGGCGTGAAGCGCGCATTGCCATCGTGCCGGGAGAACAGGCGCTGGCCCTGAAGGTCCGTCGCGCTGATTTGTCCGAAGGCAGCCAGATCACCTCCCGTGGCGCCCCCGGGACTTACCAGAAGGCCGCTCGATCCGGGCGCAACCTTGATTTGCAGATCAAGGCACTGAACGCAGCGCAATTGATCGTTGATGCTCGCGGTGGTGCGGGCGCACCGGGGTTCGTTGGACTTGATGGGGGCAACGGCCA
The DNA here is from genome assembly GCF_019956275.1 of Pseudomonas sp. GL-RE-26. Classification (NCBI taxonomy): domain Bacteria; kingdom Pseudomonadati; phylum Pseudomonadota; class Gammaproteobacteria; order Pseudomonadales; family Pseudomonadaceae; genus Pseudomonas; species Pseudomonas sp. GL-RE-26. The sequence continues at coordinate 72,801 of NZ_JAHBDI010000017.1, read as the reverse complement.
GGAACCGGGCTGCACCTGGGGTCAGGCGGGGCGCGGTGCCGATGGCAGTGATGGTAGCAATGGCCAGCCGGGAGCACCGGGGGCGCTGGTCAAGCTGGCAGTACCGCACGACTTCCCGGCAGACCGGATCAAGGTTCAGGTAGCCGGCGGTGCCGGTGGCCTGGCCGGCCCTGGCGGCAAACCGGGTGCGGGTGGCAAGGCCAAGGGCTGCCTGATCTACAAGGCCGATGGCGGCAAGAGCGGTAAACCCGGGGTTGATGGTCAGCCTGGGCCGGAAGGCGCGGCGGGTTTGGTGACCGTGCAGCGGTTGTAAGCAACACCGAGAGCCCTGTGGCGAGGGGGCTTGCTCCCGCTGGGTTGCGAAGCGACCCTGAAATCGGCGACGGCGTTCTTTCAGAATGTGTGCGGCAGTCTTTTTTGCGACTGCTTCGCAACCGAGCGGGAGCAAGCTCCCTCGCCACACCAAGCTCCCAAGCCAGAGTTACTTCAAAACATCGGCCGAGCCGCAGCAATCGCCACCAAAGCCAACCCCACCAACAGATTGATCCCCACCAACCGACGAATCCGCCCCAGTATCGCTGCACCGGCTGGCCAATCCTGTTCTGCCACGGCGGTGCGCAGTTCCGGCAGCATCAGCGCCTGAATGCGGATAAACAGCGCGGTCATCACCACATACAGGCCCATCATCACCTGCACATAACGCGGCGCGGCTTCAAAACCATTGAAATGCATATGCAGCATGCCCACGCCGCTGACTGGCAACAGCACCACCGCCACCCAGACCCAGCGGAAAAAACCTTGAAACACCTCTACCCACAGCTTCAGCCGGGCAGGGCCTTCAAGTGCCTTGATCGCGGCGGGGCGCAGGACCATCCAGGCGAAAAACATGCCGCCGACCCAGACCAGGGCCGCCAGTACATGCAGGCTATAAATGAGGCTAAAAGGTGTCATTGGGTTACTCCGTTCTGCGCGGGATTCATTAGCGGGGTATGATAGCGGCCGATTCAGGGGGCGTTCTCAGTTAGTTTCCGCGCCGCGCCGGGTCTGCTGTTGTGCAGGGCAAGGCGCGAGAAGCGTAGTTTGGTCATTCCAAATAAGCTTCGAGCAACGCAGCCCTGCACAACAGCAGGCCCGGCCCTTCGGGTTGTGCCTTAAAGCGAGCCAGACTGCGTTGCAGGCCTTGGAAAGGGAACAACCATTCCCAGCGGCCTGCGCCTTGCCTGGCTCGCTTTAAGGCGACAACGCGGCGTGGAAACTAACTGAGAACGCCCTCTCAAACTACTGAAAATTTATCCAGCGTTTTTTGCGCCCGACAATCCATGATCAGCACTGAACTCAAAACCACGATCCAGGGCGCCTACTCGCGTTTTCTCGAAGCCAAGAGCCTCAAGCCGCGCTACGGCCAACGCCTGATGATCGCCGAAGTCGCCAAGGTCCTGGGTGATATCGACACCGACGACGAAGGCCGGCGCAGTGGCGACCCCGCGATTGTCGCGGTGGAGGCCGGCACCGGTACCGGCAAGACCGTGGCCTACAGTCTGGCAGCGATTCCCACGGCGAAGGCCGCGGGCAAACGCCTGGTGATCGCCACGGCCACCGTGGCCCTGCAGGAGCAGATCGTCTACAAGGACTTGCCTGACCTGATGCGCAACAGCGGGCTGAATTTCAGCTTTGCACTGGCCAAGGGACGCGGGCGCTACATGTGCCTTTCCAAGCTCGACATGTTGCTCCAGGAAGGTCACGCGCAAACCGCCACGGCGCAGTTGTTCGAAGAAGAAGGTTTCAAGATCGAGGTCGATGAGGCCAGTCAGAAGCTGTTCACCAGCATGATCGAGAAGCTCGCCGGCAATAAGTGGGACGGCGACCGCGACAGTTGGTCTACCGCCCTGGAAGACGCCGACTGGGCGCGCCTGACCACCGACCACAGCCAGTGCACCAACCGTCATTGCCCGAACTTCGGCCAGTGCGCCTTCTACAAGGCCCGCGAAGGCATGGGCAAGGTCGACGTGATCGTCACCAACCACGACATGGTGCTGGCCGACCTGGCCCTGGGCGGCGGCGCCGTGCTGCCGGACCCGCGCGACACCATCTACGTGTTCGACGAAGGCCATCACCTGCCGGACAAGGCCATCGGCCACTTCGCCCATTACACGCGCCTGCGCTCCACTGCCGACTGGCTGGAAACCACCGCCAAGAACCTCACCAAGCTTCTGGCCCAGCACCCGCTGCCGGGGGACCTGGGCAAGTTGATCGAACAGGTGCCGGAGCTGGCGCGGGAGATCAAGACCCAGCAGCAGTTCATGTTCACCGCCTGCGAGCAGATTGCCGATTTCAAACCCGGCGAAGACGTCGAAGGCCGCGAGCGCCCGCGTCACCGTTTCGTCGGCGGGGTGATTCCCGAGCACATGCGTGAAATGGGCATCGAACTGAAGAAAGGCTTCGCCCGCCTGACCGATCTGTTCACCCGCCTGACCGAGTTGCTCAAGGAAGGCATGGACGGCGAGGTCAACATCGGCATCGCCAGCAACCAGGCCGAAGAGTGGTATCCGCTGTTCGGCAGTCTGTTGTCGCGTTCTTCCGGCAACTGGGAGCTGTGGACCGCCTTCACCGTCGAAGACCCGGAAGACAACCCGCCGATGGCGCGCTGGCTGACCCTGGCCGAAAGCGGTTCGCTGTTCGATATCGAGGTCAATGCAAGCCCCATCCTCGCGGCGGAAATGCTTCGCCGCAACCTGTGGAACGTGGCGTATGGCTGCCTGGTGACGTCAGCGACCTTGACGGCCCTCGGCACTTTCGACCGCTTCCGCATGCGCGCCGGTCTGCCGAAAAAGGCCGTGACGGCAGTAGTGCCAAGCCCGTTCCATCATGCGGACGCCGGTGTGCTGCGGGTGCCGAACCTGAACGCCGATCCCCGTGATGCAGCGGCGCATACCGCCGCGATCATTCGTGATCTGCCGGAGTTGGTCGAAGGCTCGCGGGGCACGCTGGTGCTGTTTTCCTCGCGTAAACAGATGCAGGACGTGTTCGACGGCCTGGACCGCGACTGGCGCAAGCAAGTGTTCATCCAGGGCAACCTGTCGAAACAGGAAACCCTGAACAAGCACAAGGCGCGGGTCGATGGCGGGGATTCCAGCGTGTTGTTCGGCCTGGCGAGCTTCGCCGAAGGGGTCGACTTGCCCGGTGCCTATTGCGAGCACGTAGTGATCGCGAAGATTCCGTTTTCGGTACCCGATGATCCGGTCGAGGCCGCACTGGCCGAGTGGATCGAAGCCCGTGGCGGCAATCCGTTCATGGAAATCTCCGTACCGGACGCCTCGCTGAAGCTGGTCCAGGCCTGCGGCCGCTTGCTGCGCACCGAAGAAGACCGCGGCACCATCACCTTGCTCGACCGTCGCCTGGTGACCCAGCGCTATGGCAAAGCCATCCTCAATGCGTTGCCGCCGTTCCGTCGAGAAATTTCCTGAAGCACCGGTGGGCAGTTTTGCCCGCCGCGTTGTCTATCTCTCTGCCATCGCTTTTCCACTGGCCCATTGAAGGTCGTTAGGGAGAATTTTGTTCTCATGATTTGCCGTTCGTTGCCTGCTGTTTTTGCCCTGATGTTCGCAACACCGCTATTGGCCGCCCCCGCCAGCCAGCAGACGCTGTTCAACTTTGTGCGCCCCGCTGACGTGGTCCAGGTGGTGACTCAGGACGCCAGCCTGCCGCAATCCAACGCCGAGCAAACCCCCGAGGGCGAAGTGCTGCGCCGGGTGACGTTCAACCCGGTCGCCCGGCCGACTTTGCGCCTGACCCCGCAAACAGGCGCCTGGGACTGGTCGCAGTCGGGCGTCATGAGCCTGCGGATCCAGAGCGCGATGAACTGGGCCTTGACCCTGTATGTGACTATCCAGAGCAACGATGGCAAGACACTGGTCAGCCGCGTTGATTTGCCGGCGGGGCCTGCGCAAACCCTGTTGGTGCCTTTGCAAGCGACATCACCGCTGAGCCAGGGCATGAAGGCTGGTCCACCGATGCCGATGACCGTCGAGGGCCAGCGTGTGTTGTTGGCCAGTAGCGCCGGCGAACTGGATCGCAGCCAGGTGGTGTCGGTGAGCTTGTCGATGGACCAGCCCAAAGCCGCGCAAAGCATCTTGCTGGAACGCTTTGGTGTGCAGGACGGCGAGTCGGTCACCCAGGCCGTGTATGGCGGGTTGGTGGATGCTTACGGCCAGTCGAGCCGGGCCAAATGGCCGGAAAAAATCAGCAGCGACGAACAACTGAAAAGTGCCGCGAGCAAGGAGCAGCAGCAACTGAAAACCTGGCTGGTCGAGCGCGAAAAGTCCTCCCTGGACAAGTTCGGTGGTTTGACCAAAGGCCCGTCATTCAAGGCCAGTGGCTTTTTCCGCACCGAGAAACGTGACGGACGCTGGTATCTGGTGACGCCGCAAGGCCATCCGTTTTATTCGCTCGGGGTTAACACCGTCGCTGCAGACGTCAACCCGACCTACGTTGCCGGTCGCGAGTGGATGTTCGAATCCCTGCCCAAAGCAGATGACGCACTCGCCAGCCACTACGGTGAAGGTGACAACCGTGGCGGCAACGGTGCCGATCAAGGGCGTGGCTACAATGCCGGGCGCTGGTACGACTTCTACGGTGCCAACCTGCAGCGTTTGTATGGCGATCCGTGCGTGAAGGGTGGCGATACCAAGGCGGATGCGATTGAAGCGACGGTAGCGCAAGCCGCTGAGCAAAAACCTGCCGAACCGTGCAAGGCGCTGTTCGACGAACAGCGCTGGACCAGTCACACCCTTGATCGCTTGCAGGCCTGGGGTTTCAACACTATCGGCAACTGGAGCGCACCCGTACTGGGCGACGCTGATCGCTTGCCCTACACCTTGCCGCTGTCGATCGTCGGTGACTACGCCAGCATCAGCACCGGCACCGACTGGTGGGGCGGCATGCCCGACCCGTTCGACCCGCGTTTCGCCATGGCCACCGAGCGTGCAGTGGCGATTGCTGCCCGCGACCATCGTGACGATCCGTGGCTGATCGGTTACTACGCAGACAACGAACTGGCCTGGGCCGGTCCCGGCGACGACCCGAAAGCCCGTTATGCGCTGGCCTACGGCACCTTGAAAATGACCACTGACGTGCCGGCCAAGCGCGCATTTCTCAAGCAACTGCGTGACAAGTACCGCAATCAGGCCGGTCTGTCGAAGGCCTGGGGCATTGATCTGCCAGCCTGGGAGCTGATGGAAGATCCAGGGTTCGAGCCACCGCTCCCGAGCGCCGAGCACCCGGAAATCGAAGCCGACTTCAAATACTTCCAGAAGGTCTTTGCCGACACTTACTTCAAGACCATCTCCGACTCACTCAAGTGGCACGCGCCGAACCAGTTGCTGCTCGGTGGCCGTTTCGCGATCAGCACGCCGGAAGCGGTGGAGTCCTGCGCCCAGTATTGCGATGTGTTGAGCTTCAACATGTACACCCTGCAACCCCAGGATGGTTACGACTTCACCAAGCTGCGCAGTCTCGACAAACCGGTGCTGATCACCGAGTTCAATTTCGGTTCGTCTGATCGTGGCCCGTTCTGGGGGGGCGTCACGCCATTGGCCAAGGAGGAAGACCGCGGTCCGGCGTACGCCAACTTCCTCAAGCAGGCATTGAGCGAGCCGTCGATTGTCGGCGTGCATTGGTTCCAGTATCTCGATCAACCGGTCACCGGGCGCCTGCTTGACGGTGAAAACGGCCACTTCGGGTTGGTGGGCATCACTGATCTGCCGTTCCAGGGATTTGTCGACAGCGTGCGCAAGAGCAACCTGGCGACAGTCGAGCAATTGGGCAAAGAGGCCGAGAAGGCTGCGGCCGCCGCCGACAAAGCCAGCCACGACGCCGAGGGCGGCCGCAAGGCCGAAGCCGGCAAGGGGCCGGGGAAGGGCGCTGGCGGGCATTCTGGCAAAGGCCATTAATCCCTCGCCACAAAAGCTTGGTGGCAAGACAACCATCCGGCCCAACCCTGTTCCCAAAACCCTCAAGGGCTGGAACAATGCCGACCACTTTGTAGAGCGTTAATCCGGGGAGTTGCGGGTGCAGATTCAGGGTCATTACGAGCTTAAGTTCGAAGCGGTGCGAGAGGCGTTCGCGGCGCTGTTCGACGATCCCCAGGAGCGTGGCGCAGCGTTATGCATCCAGGTCGGCGGCGAAACCGTCGTCGATCTGTGGGCCGGCACTGCGGACAAGGACGGGGCCGAGGCCTGGCACAGCGACACCATCGCCAACCTGTTCTCCTGCACCAAGACCTTTGCCGCCGTCACCGCGCTGCAACTGGTGGCCGAAGGCAAGCTGCAACTGGATGCCCCGGTTGCGCGCTACTGGCCCGAATTTGCCGCTGCCGGCAAAGAGTCCGTCACCCTGCGTCAACTGCTCTGCCATCAGGCCGGGCTTCCGGCATTGCGCGAGTTGCTGGCCCCCGAAGCCCTTTACGACTGGCAAACCATGGTCGACGCCCTGGCCGCCGAAGCGCCATGGTGGACGCCGGGCGAAGGCCACGGTTATGCGGCGATCACCTATGGCTGGCTGATCGGCGAATTGCTGCGCCGTGCCGACGGTCGCGGGCCGGGTGAATCCATCGTTGCGCGGGTCGCCAAGCCGCTGGGCCTGGACTTCCATGTCGGCCTGGCCGACGAAGAGTTCTATCGCGTGGCCCACATTGCGCGGGGCAAGGGCAATGTCGGCGATGCCGCCGCTCAGCGCCTGCTGCAAGTGACCATGCGTGAGCCAACGGCCATGACGACCCGGGCGTTCACTAACCCACCGTCGATCATGACCAGCACCAACAAACCCGAGTGGCGACGCATGCAACAGCCAGCCGCCAATGGTCATGGCAACGCCCGCAGCCTGGCCGGCTTCTACGCCGGCCTGCTGGACGGCAGCCTGCTGGAAAGCGAAATGCTCGATGAATTGACCCGCGAGCACAGCCTCGGCGAGGACAAGACTTTACTGACCCGGACCCGTTTCGGCCTGGGCTGCATGCTCGATCAACCGGACGTTGCCAATGCTACCTTCGGCCTTGGTCCGCGGGCGTTTGGTCATCCGGGTGCCGGCGGTTCCATCGGTTTTGCCGACCCGGAGCACGATGTGGCTTTTGGATTTGTGACAAATACCCTGGGGCCGTACGTCTTGATGGACCCGCGCGCGCAAAAGCTGGTGCGGGTTCTGGCCACTTGTCTGTAAAAACGACTATCGGGTGCCAGGGCTGGAACCCGATAGCCATTCCAGTTTCAAACTGTCTGCTTCTACCGGCCAATGTGGCCTGATTTTTTGACTTCATTTTTGTGGATATCCAATGTCATCCAATAAAACCCTCGCTTTGGCCCTGTGCTTCGCTATTACCGGTTGCGCACAGACTCCACAGAAAGACGTGACGGCACCTGTCGCCAAGACTGAAAGCGCCAGCCACTGGTACTGGCCGTTCGGTTCCGACGACAGCGCCGGCAAGCCCGTGGCCAAGCCGGAGGTGAAACCCGTAGTCAAACCCGTTGCGGTGGCCAAGGCCGAAACCGATAGCGGCAACAAGTGGTGGTGGCCGTTCGGCGGTCGTGAGCAGAGCACCGCCAAGGCTGTGCCGATGCCAGACCCGAAAGTCACCCAAGCCTGGCTTGACGACTACGAACCGCGTCTGCGCGAGGCGGTCAAGGGCAGCAACATGCAGCTCGAGCGTCGCGAAAACGTGCTGGTGGTGACGGCGCCGGTCGAAGGCTCGTTCAACCCGGATCGTCCGGCCATGCTGCTGCCGGTCACGCTCGGTCCGTTCACCCGCGTTGCCAAGATCCTTGAAGCCGATCCAAAGACCGCTGTGTTGATCCTTGGCCACAGCGATACGTCCGGCGCTGCGCCTGCCAACGTCAAGCTGAGCCAGGAGCGTGCCCAGGCCGTTGCGGCGATTTTCCGTCTCAGTGGTTTGCAGCGTGATCGCTTGATGCTGCGTGGCCTGGGCGGTGATGCGCCGCGTGCCGCCAATGACAGCGTGCAAGGCCGTGCGTTGAACCGCCGCGTGGAACTGCTGGTGACCCCGCAAAACACCATGGTCGCGCTGCTGAGCAAGTACAATATGCCGGCTCCGGCACCTGTGACCATGGTTGCTGCCGCGGACGCCAAGCCGGTCGCCAAGCCTGTGACACCGGCCCCTGCGACTAAAAAGGCTGCGGTTCCAGCGACGAAAAAAGCCCCCGCGAAAAAAGCGCCGGCCAAGAAAGCACCTGCGAAAACTGCAACGCCAGCGAAGAAAACCACGCCAGCCAAAGCCTCCACGGCTGACAAGAAAGTCGCCGCCACTGATACTGCAAAGCAGTGATTCGTTAACCAAAAGGAATGCGCCATGACCCAGGGCCTGGCTGATATGCGTCGTGACTACACCCGTGATGGCCTGACCGAGGCACAAGCGCCGGCCGAGCCGTTTGCGCTGTTCCACCAGTGGTTCGCCGACGCGGTGAAAACCGAACAGGCGCCGGTGGAAGCCAACGCCATGACCCTGGCCACCGTCGACCAGGACGGTCGACCGCACTGTCGCATTCTGTTGCTCAAGGGCCTGGACGAGCAGGGTTTCACCTTTTTTACCAACTACGAAAGCGCCAAGGGCCAGCAACTGACTGCGAATCCGTTCGCGGCCATGACGTTTTTCTGGCCGGCGCTGGAGCGCCAGGTGCGCATCGAAGGGCGGGTGGTGAAGGTGACGCCTGAAGAGTCCGACGCTTATTATCAGGTCCGTCCGCTGGGCAGTCGCCTGGGGGCCTGGGCATCGCCGCAGAGCCGGGTGATCGCCGATCGTGGCGAACTCGAAGCGCTGCTCAAGGACACCGAGCAACGTTTCAGCGACACCCAGCCGCATTGCCCGGAACACTGGGGCGGTTATCGCCTGCTGCCGGAGCGCATCGAATTCTGGCAGGGTCGCCCAAGCCGCCTGCACGACCGCCTCAATTACCGCCAGCAGGGCGCCGACTGGATGCTTGAACGTCTGGCACCCTGAGCAGTCTACCGATCGGGATAGCCTGCCGCAGCGGCCTCCAGCCACTTCGGCAGGTCTCGACGCTTGATCTTCTGCGCCTGAGCACTCGCCAATCGTTCGAGCATGAAGGCTTTTTTCTGCTCGTCCTTGCCCGCCAGCGCTAGCGCCAGGTCGCGGTCCATCCAGCGTTTGATCCGCACGTACAGCCACCAATGGAAGTACAAACCGGCAACAGTCGTGACGACGATGATAAAGTAGTCCATTGAAATCCTTGGCCAGTGGGGCAGCTTTGCGAATTTGCCGCTACTGTGTGAGTTCGTGGAGGCGCCTTAACGGAGCCTGAATCAAACCAATTTTACCCGGGCGATGCCGTGACAGGCGTCAAGCTGCGGAGTTTAATGAACAACTGTTTCTTTGGAGTTGATGCTATGCGTAAGTCTGTTCTGCTGGTTGCTTCCTTTTCCACGATGGCGATGTTGCTCACTGGTTGCCAATCGAGCCTGACCGGTGACTCCTATTCCCGTGACGAGGCGCGTCGTGTGCAGACCGTTCGCATGGGCACCATCGAAGCATTGCGTCCGGTGAAAATCGAAGGCACCAAAACCCCGATCGGCGGCGCTGCAGGCGCAGTGGTCGGCGGCGTTGGCGGCAGCTCCATTGGTGGCGGCAAAGGCAGCGTCGTTGCTGCCGTCATCGGTGCTGTGGCCGGCGGTCTGCTCGGTTCGGCCGCTGAAGAAGGCCTGACCCGCACCCAGGGCGTGGAAATCACCGTGCGCGAAGACGATGGCAGCATGCGCGCCTACGTTCAGGAAGTTCAGCCGAACGAAGTGTTCCGTGTTGGCGAGCGTGTGCGCATCGCAAGTGTGAATGGCACCAGCCGCGTTTCGCACTAAGCGCAAACACCGGATAAACAAAAAACCCGATCAGGCGACTGATCGGGTTTTTTGTTGTTCAGCTCAGGCGAGTCTTGATTGGCGCCAGGCGTTATCGCGGTTTATCAGGAGGCCAGTGTGGTGTTCTTGCGGCTCGCCATCGCCGTCACTACATAACCGATCAGCGCCGCCAGAATCGAACCGGTCAAGATCCCCATGCGGTCCATCCCGGCGAAATCACTCACGCCCGGCTCGAAGGCCAGCGAGCCGACAAACAGACTCATCGTGAAACCAATGCCGCAGAGAATTGCCACGCCCAGTATCTGGCCCCAATTGGCGCCTTGGGGCAGGGTGGCGATACCGGTTTTCACGGCCAGCCAGGTCAGGCCGAAGACGCCGACGGTCTTGCCCAGCAGCAGCCCGATGGCGATGCCCATGGGAACGTGGTGAGTGAAGCTTTCGACGGTGACACCGCTCAGGGACAGGCCGGCATTGGCAAAAGCGAACAGCGGCAGGATGCCATAGGCCACCCACGGATGCAGGGCGTGTTCCAGGGCCAGCAATGGCGAAGGCTCGGCATTTTTCGTGCGCAGCGGAATGCAGAAAGCCAGGGTCACGCCGGCCAGGGTGGCGTGGACACCGCTCTTGAGCACGCAGACCCAGAGGATCAAGCCAATGATCATGTACGGTCCGAGCTTGACCACGCCGAGCCGGTTCATCCCGATCAGCGCCGCAATGCAGGTCGCGGCCAGCGCCAGGGACAGGGTCGACAGCGCGCCGGAATAGAAGATCGCAATGATGATGATCGCGCCGAGGTCGTCGATGATAGCCAGGGTCATCAGGAACAGTTTCAGCGATACCGGAACCCGCTTGCCCAGCAGCGCCAGCACGCCAAGGGCGAAGGCGATGTCGGTGGCGGTCGGAATTGCCCAGCCGTTCAGGGCGGCTGGCGTGTCGCGATTGAGGTACCAGTAGATCAGCGCCGGCACCACCATGCCACCAATGGCGGCGGCACCGGGCAGGACGATTTGCGACGGATTGGACAACTGGCCGTCGAGGACTTCGCGCTTCACTTCCAGACCGATCAGCAGGAAAAACAGTGCCATCAGGCCGTCGTTGATCCATAGCAACGCCGGTTTGGCGATTTTCAGCGCGCCGATCTGGGCCACCACGGGGGTGTCCAGCAGGCCGTTGTACAGCCACGATAGCGGCGAGTTGTTGATAATCAGAGCCAGAACGGCAGCGGCGATCAGTAACAGACCGCTGGCAGCTTCCAACTGAAAGAAACGCGTGAAAGTGCTACGCAGAGGCAAGGTCGCTCTCCATCTGTGAGTTCAAAAGGTGTTACACCCTAACAAGTACTGTTAGTTGTTAAAACAAAAGTTATATTCTTTTTTGTTATATGTCGTTACAGACTGATCCCTCAGCACCGACCAGAGCCTAGCAGTTGCCGGGCGTATTGGATTTCATCTGTACCTGTGCTGGACGCAGGTTTTTTCCTAAGCTTGTCGGATGAGCCTTGTTAAAAGGCCGACTCCTGCCCGATACAACGAGAAAACCATCATGAGCGACAACCGACAGTGGTCCCGCGAAGCGATCCGGATCATCGAAGCCGATTTCCAGCGCAGCGCCGACACCCACTTGATCCCCTTGCCGCTGCCGGGTTTTCCGGGCATCGAGTTGTACTTCAAGGATGAATCCAGCCACCCCACGGGTAGCCTCAAGCACCGCCTGGCCCGTTCGCTGTTCCTGTATGCGCTGTGTAATGGCTGGCTCAAACCCGGTGCGCCGGTCATTGAAGCTTCCAGCGGTTCCACGGCGATTTCCGAAGCGTACTTCGCGCGCATGCTGGGCTTGCCGTTCATTGCGGTGATGCCGGCGACCACGTCCAAGGAGAAGATTGCGCAGATCGCCTTCTACGGTGGCCAAAGCCACCTGGTGGACGATCCGACCCAGATCTACGCCGAGTCAGAGCGCCTGGCTCGTGAACACGACGGACACTTCATCGACCAGTTCACCTACGCCGAGCGCGCCACCGACTGGCGGGCGAACAACAACATTGCCGAGTCGATCTTTCAGCAGATGCGTTTCGAGCAGCATCCCGAACCGAGCTGGCTGATTTCCAGTCCCGGTACCGGCGGCACCACGGCCACCCTGGGCCGATACGTGCGTTATCGCCAGCATGGCACCCGCGTGCTGTGTGCCGATGCCGAGCGTTCGGTGTTCTTCGATTACTACCAGACCGGCGATGCCAGCCTGCGACTGGACCACGGCTCGCGTATCGAAGGCATCGGCCGGCCGCGCGTGGAAGCGTCGTTTCTGCCCAAGGTGATCGACGCGATGGTCAAGGTGCCGGATGCCTTGTCACTGGCGGCCATGCACTACCTGGCGGAGCGTCTGGGAAGGCATGTGGGCGGGTCGAGCGGAACCAACCTGGTCGGCGCACTGATGGCTGCCCAGCACATGAAGGCGGCGGGGGAGACGGGGTCGATGGTGGCGATTCTGTGTGACAGCGGCGAGCGCTATGCTACGACCTATTACGATCAGGACTGGCTCAAGGCTCAGGGGTATGAGTTGAGCGGGTTGATGGCTGCGGTGGCGGCGACGGTGGAGCGGGGTGAGCCGTTGCCGGCGAGCGTGCTGCGCGCCAATATCTAAGGCGCTGAATACCAATGTGGGAGCGAGCTTGCTCGCGATGGCGGCGTCACATTCAACACTTATGTTGATTGATCTACCGCTATCGCGAGCAAGCTCGCTCCCACAGGTTCTTGCATTGTTTCCGGTATCGCGTATCAGGCCTCCAGGCCAAGGATATCCCGAGCCACAGCCTCGGCAATCCGAATCCCGTCAACACCCGCCGACAGAATCCCACCCGCATATCCGGCACCTTCACCGGCCGGGAACAAGCCCTTCACGTTCAGGCTCTGCAACGACTCATTACGGGTAATGCGCAGCGGCGACGAGGTGCGGGTCTCGATCCCGGTCAACACGGCGTCGTGCAGCGAGTAACCACGAATTTGCTTCTCGAATGCCGGCAAGGCTTCGCGAATTGCTTCGATGGCGAACGCCGGCAGCGCCAGCGCCAGATCACCCAGGGCTACGCCCGGCTTGTAGGACGGCTCGACGCTGCCCAGTTCGGTGGACGGCTTGCCCGCGATAAAATCGCCGACCAGTTGCGCCGGGGCTTCGTAGTTGCTGCCGCCCAGCACGAAGGCGTGGGACTCCAGGCGTTCCTGCAGCTCGATACCTGCCAGCGGGCCGCCCGGATAATCGACTTCCGGGGTGATGCCGACGACGATACCGGAGTTGGCATTGCGCTCGTTACGCGAGTACTGGCTCATGCCGTTGGTGACCACGCGGTTCGGCTCGGACGTCGCCGCCACCACGGTGCCGCCCGGGCACATGCAGAAGCTGTAGACCGAACGGCCGTTCTTGGCGTGGTGCACCAGTTTGTAGTCGGCGGCGCCCAGTTTCGGGTGGCCGGCGTACTTGCCCAGGCGCGCACGGTCGATCAGCGACTGCGGGTGTTCGATGCGGAAACCCACCGAGAACGGCTTGGCTTCCATGAACACGCCACGGCCGTGGAGCATGCGGAAGGTGTCGCGGGCGCTGTGGCCGAGGGCCAGGATCACGTGTCTGGAGTGGATCTGCTCACCGCCATTGAGCTCGACGCCGACCAGTTGACCGTCTTCGATCAGCACGTCGGTGACACGCTGCTGGAAGCGCACTTCACCGCCCAGGGCGCGAATCTGCTCACGCATGTTTTCCACAACGCCGGTCAGACGGAACGTACCGATGTGCGGCTTGCTGACGTAGAGGATTTCTTCCGGGGCACCGGCCTTGACGAATTCGTGCAGGACTTTACGACCGAGGAATTTCGGGTCCTTGATCTGGCTGTAGAGCTTGCCGTCGGAGAATGTCCCCGCGCCGCCCTCGCCGAACTGCACGTTGGATTCCGGGTTGAGCACGCTTTTGCGCCACAGGCCCCAAGTGTCCTTGGTGCGCTGGCGTACTTCGGTGCCGCGTTCGAGGATGATCGGCTTGAAGCCCATTTGCGCCAACAACAGCCCGGCGAAAATCCCGCACGGACCGAAGCCGACGACGATCGGACGCGCACTCAAATCGACCGGCGCCTGGCCGACCTCTTTGTAGCTGACATCCGGCGCCACGCTGACGTTACGGTCATCGGCGAACTTGTGCAGCACCGCCGCCTCATCGCGAACTTCAAGGTCGATGGTGTAGATGAAGCACAGTTCGGAGGACTTTTTGCGCGCATCGTAGCTGCGCTTGAACAAGGTGAAATCGAGCAGGTCATCGCTGGCAAGCCCTAAGCGCTGCACGATGGCAGGGCGCAGGTCTTCTTCGGGATGGTCGATTGGCAACTTGAGTTCGGTGATTCGTAACATGGCGGGATCCGGTTCGCGGGGCGCACAACTGCGCCAGGGCGTTTGAAGCCCGCGATTATAAGCCTCAAAGGCGCAGCCCCGTGAGGCTTAAACGATCAGTCGTCGCGCGATCCGCCGAAATACCCACAGCCGCGCTGTACCTGGCCGTCGATGCGCAGTTCGGCACTCATGTGCTGGATGCTGCCGGTGCTGCTGTCGACGCAACGTTGCGGTGCAACCCACAGTTCGATGTGCTGGTTGTTGGCTTCGGTGCTGAGGTTGAAACGGCCATCGCCCAGTTGCTCCTCGACGTAAGGCACGGCCAACGGCGGCTGGCCGGCCCGGTCGAGGACCATGCCTTTGCCGCTGACTTTCACGCTCCACTCCGGTGTGTGGCCGGCGGCGCGCAGGATCAGCAGTTTGAAATTCGGATCATCGCACGCAGTGCCCGAGCGCTCGACGCGGTACAGCTGCTCCAGATCGAGCTGGCCGTCACCACCGCTGCCAGCCACAACCCGCCCGCGCACGTCGGCAAACAGCTTGCCTTGCTTGTCCGCCAGGTTTGCGGCCTGTTGCAGGACGCTGGTGCCGCCCGTGTCGTTAACCACGTAGCGGTTTGTCTGGTTGCACGGCTGGAACAGCAGTTTGCCATCCGCCGCAGTCAACTCGCCTTGCATGCGTGTCTGGCCGACATGGGAGGCGCTCTGCCGTTCACCGTCGAACAACTGGCAAGCGGCGAACAGCGGAAGCAGGGCAACGAGGACTAGGGAACGGGCAACACGCATCTTGGGGTCTCCTGACAGGTGCCGCCACGTTACTCAGCCTGACCGTTCATCACAACCCGTTATCGTCTCCACTTTGTATTGGCGCTGACGCAGGTTGCGATTTTTCACTTTCAGATGTGAAAGGTCTGACCTGTTTGCAGGCCTTCCACGCTTTTGGCGTAGGCCAATGCCACATCCGCCGCAGGAACCGGCTTGAAGCCACGGAAGTACGGCGCGTATTTACCCATGGCTTCGACCAGGACATTCGGGCTGATCGAATTCACTCGCAGGCCGCGCGGCAGTTCGATGGCGGCGGCCCGGACGAAGCTGTCCAGTGCACCGTTGACCAGTGCTGCCGAGGCACCGCTGTATATCGGATCGTGGCTGAGTACGCCGGTGGTGAAGGTGAACGAAGCGCCGTCGTTGGCGAACTCGCGGCCAATCAGCAGCAAATTGACCTGGCCCATGAGCTTGTCTTTCAGGCCCAGGGCAAAGCTCTCTTCGGTCATCTCGTTGAGCGGTGCAAAGGTCACGTTGCCGGCGGCACACACCAGTGCATCGAATTTGCCGGTCTGCTCGAACAGTTTGCGAATCGAGGCGCTGTCACTGATGTCCACCTGAAAGTCGCCGCTGGTGCGACCGATGCGGATGATTTCGTGGCGTTGCGACAGTTCCTTGTCGACGGCCGAACCGATGGTGCCGCCTGCGCCGATCAAAAGAATTTTCATGGGAGCTTGTCCTCGTGTGGGTTGAACGAGGTATCAGTTTAGGGTGGTTTTTTCTCTAGATAAGCGCACTAATAGGCAACCTTTGGTTTTCAAATGGAAACAATCCATGAGCGAGATGGATGATCTGGCCGCGTTCGCGGTGTTGATCGAAGCGGGGAGTTTTACCCTGGCGGCGCAGCAGCTTGGTTGCAGCAAAGGCCAGCTGTCCAAGCGCATCAGCCAGTTGGAAGCGCAGTTTTCCGTGGTGTTGTTGCAACGTACCACCCGCCGCTTGAGCCTGACCGCCGCTGGCGCTGCGTTGTTGCCGCAGGCCCAGGCGCTGGTGGTGCAAGTCGAACGGGCGCGCCAGGCCCTGGCGCGCCTGAAAGACGACATGGCCGGCCCGGTGCGAATGACGGTGCCGGTGTCGCTAGGGGAAACCTTCTTCGATGGCCTGCTGCTGGAGTTCTCGGCCAAGTATCCCCAGGTGCAGATCGAGTTGGAGCTCAACAACAGCTACCGCGAACTGTCTCGCGACGGCTTCGATCTGGCGATTCGTTCCGACGTGGCCATTGACCAGCGACTGGTGGCGCGTCCACTACTGGCGTGGCAGGAACTGACCTGTGCCAGCCCGGCTTACCTGGAGCAACACGGTGAACCGCAAACTCCCCAGGCGTTGGCCGAGCATCGCTGCCTGCTCAACAGTCATTACAGTGGCCGCGAAGAATGGCTGTATCACCAGCAACATGAGTTGTTGCGGGTGCGGGTGTCGGGGCCGTTCGCCAGCAACCACTACAACCTGTTGAAGAAAGCCGCACTGGTCGGCGCCGGTATTGCACGCCTGCCGTCCTACTGTTTGCCAACGGAGTTGGCGGACGGGCGATTGCGATGGCTCCTGCGCGATTATCAGACCCGCAGCATGCCGATGTATCTGGTGCATCCGTATCAGGGCGGTTTGCCCAAGCGCACGCAGGTGCTGGCGGATTATCTGATCGGGTGGTTCAAGCGCAGCGGCGAGGTGTTGGATCGGCTCTAAATCATCACTCGAACCTCTATAGGAGTGAGCCTGCTCGCGATAGCAATTTCACGTTCAAAAGAGATGTTACCTGACCCACCGCAATCGCGAGCAGGCTCACTCCTACAGGGTTCTGTGTTGTTGGTGAGGTTGTGCCAGACATAAAAAACGGCCCGAAGGCCGTTTTTTTGTTTACCGCAATGGCTTAACCGCCGAGGTACGCTTCGCGCACTTTCGGGTCGGTCAGCAGGGCTTCACCGGTGCCTTGCATCACCACCCGGCCGTTCTCCAGAACGTAGGCACGGTCAGCGATCTTCAGCGCCTGGTTGGCGTTCTGCTCGACCAGGAACACGGTCACGCCGTCCTTGCGTAGCTGTTCGATGATGTCGAAGATCTGCTGGATGATGATCGGTGCCAGGCCCAGGGACGGCTCGTCGAGCAGCAACAGCTTGGGCTTGCTCATCAGCGCACGGCCGATGGCGAGCATTTGCTGTTCGCCGCCGGACATGGTGCCGCCGCGCTGGGCGAAGCGCTCTTTCAGGCGTGGGAAAAGTCCGAGGACCTTGTCCATCTGTTCCTGATAATCGCCCTTGTCGGTGAAGAAACCACCCATGGAGAGGTTTTCTTCCACGGTCAGGCGGGAAAACACCCGACGACCTTCCGGCACCACGGCAATGCTCTTGCGCATGATCTGCGAGGAGTCCTGGCCGACCAGTTCCTCACCCATGTAGCGGATGCTGCCGCTGTGCGCCTGCGGCGAACCGCAGAGCGTCATCAGCAGGGTCGACTTGCCGGCACCGTTGGCGCCGATCAGGGTCACGATCTCGCCCTGACGGACTTCGACGTTGACGCTGTGCAGGGCCTGGATCTTGCCGTAGAAGGTGGAAACGTTTTCGAACTGCAGCATTTACGCTTCCCCCAGGTAGGCTTTGATCACTTCAGGATTGTCGCGGATCTGTTCCGGCGTGCCGTTGGCCAGGGGCGTGCCCTGGTTGATCACGACGATGTGGTCGGAAATGCTCATGACCAGTTTCATGTCGTGTTCGATCAGCAGCACGGTGACGTTGTGCTCTTCACGCAGCATGCTGATCAGCGCCTTGAGGTCATCGGTTTCCTTCGGGTTCAGGCCGGCGGCCGGTTCGTCGAGCATGAGGATCCGAGGGCGGGTCATCATGCAGCGGGCGATTTCCAGGCGACGTTGCTGACCGTAGGCCAGGGTGCCGGCCGGACGGTTGGCGAACTCCTTGAGGTGAACCTTTTCCAGCCAATACTCGGCGTACTCCATGGCCTCGCGTTCGCTTTTGCGGAACGCCGGGGTCTTGAACAGGCCGGACAGGAAGTTGGTGTTCAAGTGACGGTGCTGGGCGATCAAGAGGTTCTCGACCGCGGTCATGTCCTTGAACAGCCGCACGTTCTGGAAAGTACGCACCACGCCTTTGAGGGCGATCTTGTGGCCGGGCAGGCCCTCGATGGCCTCGCCGTCCAGCAGGATGCTGCCGCCGCTCGGCTTGTAGAAGCCGGTCAGGCAGTTGAACACGGTGGTCTTGCCGGCGCCGTTGGGCCCGATCAGTGCCACGACCTGCTTTTCCTTCACGCTCAGGGCTACGCCGTTGACCGCCAGCAATCCGCCGAAGCGCATGCTCAGATTTTCTACTTTAAGGATCTCGCGGCTCATTTACGCAGCTCCATGTGAGGACGCTGCATGGGCAGCAGACCTTGAGGACGCCAGATCATCATCAGCACCATCAAGGCACCGAACATCAACATGCGGTATTCGCTGAAGTCACGCATCAGCTCGGGCAACAGAATCATTACGACGGCCGCGAGGACCACGCCTAATTGCGAGCCCATGCCGCCCAGCACCACGATGGCGAGGATGGTGGCCGATTCGATGAAGGTGAATGACTCCGGCGTCACCAGACCCTGACGTGCGGCGAAGAAGCTACCGGCAAATCCGGCGAAGCAGGCGCCCAGGGTGAAGGCCGACAGCTTGATCACGGTCGGGTTCAGGCCTAAGGCACGGCAGGCGATTTCGTCCTCACGCAAGGCTTCCCAGGCACGGCCGATCGGCATGCGCAGCAGGCGGTTGATCACGAACAGCGCGAACAGCGCCAGCAACAGAGCCACCAAGTAGAGGAATACCACCTTGCTGACGGGGTTGTAGGTCAGGCCGAAGTACTCGTGGAAGGTCTGCATGCCTTCGGCGGCCGTTCTATCGAAGCTCAGGCCGAACAGCGACGGTTTGGGGATGTTGCTGATGCCGTTCGGTCCGCCCGTGAGGTCCGTCAGGTTACGCAGGAACAGACGGATGATTTCACCGAAGCCCAGGGTCACGATCGCCAGATAGTCACCGCGCAGACGCAGTACCGGAAAGCCCAGCAGGAAGCCGAACGTCGCAGACATCAGTCCGGCGATGGGCAGGCAGATCCAGAAGCTCAGGCCGTAGTAGTGCGACAGCAGCGCATAGCTGTAGGCGCCCACCGCGTAGAAACCGACGTAGCCCAGGTCGAGCAACCCCGCCAGACCGACCACGATGTTCAGGCCCAGACCGAGCAGTACATAGATCAGAATCAGCGTGGCGATATCCACCGCACCGCGCGAGCCGAAGAACGGCCACACCAGAGCGACCACGATCAACCCCATGATGACCCAGCGTTGGGTGCTGGGCAGGGTCATGAAGTGGCTGACCTTCGGCGAAACCAGCGAGCCTTTCGGCGCTGACTTCATCATGGTGCTCCACTGCTTGTCGAACAGCACCCGCAGGAACATCAGCACCGAACTGGCGGTGATGATGAACAGCGTGGAGGTACTGGCACCCAGTACTTCGAGGTTGATGCCGGCGATGGACAGTTTCAGACCGAGTACCGGATAGGCCACGGCCCAGACCAGCAGGGCGCTGAACAGCGCTTGTTTAAGATTCCTAGTCATACTTTCTCAATCTCCGGACGCCCCAACAGGCCGGTTGGCCGGAATAACAACACCAGAACCAGAAGGCCGAAAGCCACCACGTCCTTGTACTGGTCACCGAATATATCGGCACCGAATGCTTCCGCCACCCCCAGCACCAGACCACCGAGCATGGCGCCCGGAATGCTGCCGATGCCACCCAGTACCGCCGCGGTAAAGGCCTTGAGGCCCACCAGGAACCCGGCGTTCGGGTTGATCACGCCATACTGCATGCTGAGCAATACAGCCGCCACGGCCGCCAGGGCGGCACCGATAACGAAGGTCAGGGCGATGATGTTGTTGGTGTTGATGCCCAACAGGTTGGCCATCTTGATGTCTTCGGCACAGGCCCGGCAGGCACGTCCCAAGCGTGAACGCGAGATGAACTGGGTGAGGCAGAGCATCACCACCAGGGTCACCACGAACACCAGGATCTGCATGTAGGAAATCAGCACTTCCTGTGCTCCGCCCGGACCGAAACTGAAGCTGCCCGGAATCAGGTTGGGGATCGATTTGTCCTTGGAGTCCTGCGAGAGCAGTACGGAGTTTTGCAGGAAGATCGACATGCCGATGGCCGAGATCAGCGGGATCAGGCGGTTACTGCCCCGCAGAGGGCGGTAGGCGATCCGTTCGATGCTGTAGCCGTAGGCACTGGTTACAACGATGGTCGCCAGGAATGCGGCGGTCATCAAAAGTGGCAGAGAATGGATACCCAGCATGGCCAGTCCGGCAAGGACGATGAAGGCCACGTAGGAGCCGATCATGTAGACCTCGCCATGGGCGAAGTTGATCATTCCAATAATGCCGTAAACCATTGTGTAGCCAATGGCAATCAGGGCATAGGTGCTGCCAATGGTCAGACCATTAACCAGCTGTTGGAAGAAGTGATAGATCTCAGGCATTACAACGCTCCTAAAAACCTGATACGCATTTCACTGGTGGAGTCATGTTCCGGCCCGGGCTGTGTGGTCTGTAGCCACCTTCGCACGAGCGTTTGCCAGCGAACCGCTGGTGACGGTTTTAAGATTTTCAGGTAAGTCAGCTCCCGGATCGCGGGACTCTGACCCATTAACCTCGTAAAACAAAGCCCACGGCTTGCGCAGTGGGCTCTATTACTCATGGAGCCAGTTTACTGAGGCGAAACTTCGGTCTTTGGTTTACCGAAATGCCACTGATAAACCACGAACTTGAAGTCCTTCAGGTCGCCCTTTTCGTCGAACGACAGGTCGCCGGTCGGAGTCTTGAAGGTGCCTTTGTGAATGGCTTCAGCCACCTTGGCAGTGTCTTCGCTCTTGGCGGTCTTGATGCCTTCGGCGATCACTTCGACGGCCGAGTAGGCCGGGAACACGAACGGGCCGGTCGGGTCCTGTTTCTTGGCGGCGAACGCCTCAACCAGCGCCTTGTTGGACGGGTCCTGGTCGAAAGACTTCGGCAGGGTCACCAACAGGCCTTCGGAAGCGTCCTGGGCGATTTGCGAGATGGAGTCGTTGCCCACACCTTCAGGCCCCATGAACTTGGCGTTCAGGCCCTTTTCCTTGGATTGACGCAGGATCAGGCCCAGTTCCGGGTGGTAGCCGCCGTAGTAGACGAAGTCGACGTTGGCTTGCTTGAGCTTCTGGATGATCGAGGAGAAGTCCTTGTCACCCGCGTTGAGACCTTCGAATACGGCAACCTTGACGCCTTTGCCTTCGAGGGTTTTCTTCACGGAAGTGGCGATGCCTTCACCGTATTGCTGTTTGTCGTGCAGTACAGCAACGATTTTCGGTTTTACGTGGTTGGCGATGTAGTTACCGGCGGCAGGGCCCTGGGCGCTGTCCAGGCCGATGGTGCGGAACACCATTTTGTAACCACGTGCGGTGATGTCCGGGCTGGTGGCAGCCGGGGTGATCATGATCACGCCTTCGTCTTCGTAGATGTCCGAAGCCGGTTGGGTGGAGCTGGAGCACAGGTGACCGACAACGAATTTCACACCATCGTTGACCACTTTGTTGGCGACGGCCACGGCTTGTTTAGGGTCGCACGCGTCGTCGTATTCCTTGGCTTCGAGCATCTTGCCGTCGACACCGCCCTTGGCGTTGATCTGCTCGATGGCCATCTTGGCGCCGATGAACTGCATGTCGCCGTATTGAGTGACCGGGCCGGTTTTAGGGCCGGCGATGCCGATCTTGATGGTGTCAGCTGCGAACGAATGGCTGGCAACCCCGGCCAGAACCATAGCGGCAAACAGTTTGGAAATCTGCTTAGTAGCCTTAGTCATAGTGCTCCACTCTTACTGTTGTAGTTTTTATAGTCCTGGCGCCGAAAGCAGCAGAACCGGGTCAGATATCTGCGACATTCCCCGGAAAAGTCCCTCGGCAACTGTACCGGTACAGTGTAGAGCGCCGATTGTCAGCCTGGGAAGGCGGCGCCGGGGGACAAAACCTGCAAGTGTCGCTTTATTGAAAGTAAAAGACAGAATTGCGGCGGGGTGTTGAGGGGCTTATAGCCGTATTCAGTGCATTCCCTGGCTTTCCTGCGCTTTTCATTTCGGTCACTCAATTGCATCCGGGTTTTTCTGCCAGACCACCGACGTTATCATCTACGTCGATTTCTTTTCCGGACAGTCCCATGAATCAAGAACCTAGCACCCTCTATGCCAAGCTGCTTGGTGAAACCGCATCTATTACCTGGAAAGAGCTGGAGCCGTTCTTCGCCAAGGGTGCCCTATTGTGGGTCGATCCTGGCCTGGATCTGATCGCCGCCGCCGAGGCCGTGGCCCAGGATGAAGGGGAGAAAGTGGCTGCCTGGCTGGCCGCCGACAAGCTCGCCAAGCTGTCTGAAACGCGGGCGCTGGATCTTTTTGAGCGTGATCCGCAGCTGTGGGCCGTGGTTGTTTCGCCGTGGATTCTGGTCCAGGAAAGGGCGCAGGCTTAAAGGTTGCACTTGATTGGTGCGTTCCTTTCAGGGGGAAAAGTGTGTAGCCGAGTAGCGTGATGGCATGTTGCCGTAGAGAAAGGCCACAGCCTCACGGTGACGTAAACGTAACGGGAACAGTTGAGAGGGCAACTGAACGCCTGCTCAATTGTGTCTGGATGTTGATTTGCAGTGAATTCAAGGCCGCCATCGCGAGCAAGCTCGCTTCCACAGTTGACCGCGTTCTCTCTGAAAGAATGCGATCCCTGTGGGAGCGAGCTTGCTCGCGATCGGGGCGACGAGTTTTCCCGTCTTGTTAAGCCGTCTTGCCCGTATGGTTATTCAACGAAATAACCTTGGTCTTGCCGATGCGGTGACGGTAGATCTCGCGCAGGTACTTGATCGATTTTTTCACGCAATCCCGGGACAGGCGGATGTCGTTGATCGAGACAAATTTTTCCTTGTCGTTGATCAGTTCACGGTACTTTTTCTCGTACATCGGCTTGATCGCGTACCAGTTAGTATCGAGGATCTTCGCCGGGTTCTCGAATTCGTTGAGCAACTCGTCGATCCGGTCTTCATCGAAATGTTCGTTGATGATGAAGTCGAGGATCGAGTTGTCCAGGGTCTCGTCGAAGCGGTACGGGTTTTTCGCGAAGCAGCGTTTGATGAAGGCCACGATCAGCGTCAGGAAATCATCCGACAGGCACGGGCTCTTGGCGATCAGGGTGGTCAGCGACAGGTTGGCCGAAGCACCGATCACCAGCGCGTAGCGCTTGAGTGTGGTGTTGGGGAACAGGCTGTTGAGATGAGTCTTCAACCGGTTCAAATCCATGTAGGACAGCTTGTAGTCCTTGGGCAGGGAAACGATCGACACCACCGACGAGCAATTCTTGAAGAAGTGCAGGTCATGCAGGGCCGCCGCGTCGTAGCCCGAGTTCTTGTACTGCTCCAGCGACGCGCGATAGCGCTTGGACTCGATCGGCAACAGGCTGATGCCTTCGATGGCCTGGGTGACCTTGTTGAAGTGCGGCAGGTCGATCGAACGGAAGAACAGATCGTCGATGTTCAGGCGCTGCGGCTCTTTCTCGAACACCTTGAATTTGTCGCTGCTCGGCGGCGGGGTTTCCGGCACCACGGACTCGGCGTAGGCAATCGCCACCGGGCCGGCCAGGCTCATGAACAGGTCGTTGGCGTCCAGGCGGATGGTTTCGCCGATGTCGATGCCGGCGCGACGGAAATAGTTCTGGTCGTAGTCAGTCGTAACCGCCTGCGCCGTCAGAATGTTGAAGATCTGCTGCGAGATGTACTGGTTGGCATGCTTCTCCATGGCATTGACATCAATGTTCTGGATATTGCCGTCATCGTTCTCTTCGGCGTAACGCATGATGTCGTTGGAGATCAGCATCATCGCGTTCCATGGGCGGATGCGGCCCATGACGCTGGCTTCGCTGCTGTCTTCATTGGCGAAGTTGTAGGAAAAGTCCCACTCTTCCGACAGGTATTTGCACAACAGGCGGCCGGCGTTGATGTGCAGCGCCTCGGACATTTCACTGCGGTGATCGGAAATGTTCGGCAGTACGCAGATGCCACTGGTGAAGATCGGTTCGAAGACGAAGGAGTGGCCGCTCTTGCTGTCGTGCTCGTCCATCGGTTTGGTGTCGAACGTCTTATTCATGTACGAGTGCTGCTGAGCCAGGCCGAACTCCGAGGCCATGCCCGAACCGGTGCCGCCGCCAGCACTGAAGATCGAGAAATACAGGCGCGACTGGTTGGCCTTGATGCCGCAGCTGTCGATCAGGTACGAGTGAATCATTTTCCAGTCGGGGCTGGAGAAACGCTGGGTGTCCTTGTTCAGGATGATCTTGGCCAGGTACTGGCCGAGGATCGGCGCGTTACCGGCGCCACCAGCGTGGACTTCCGACAAGTCCATGATTTTCATCTTGCTGTAATCACGCAGGAAGCCGCTTTTTTCGCCCTTGCGCGAGAAGCGGATGCGGCCGGCGATGTCCTTGTCCAGGTCGCCGAGCATCACCAGCGGCTCGACCAGAAACACCGGCTTGGTGTTTTTGTTGTGGCCCAGGCGCAGGTTGTTGCGGATCCACTGGGCCGGGCTGTAGCCCTTTTCGGCAAAACGCTTGTCAGGCGACAGGCGATCTTCGTTGTTGAATTCGTTGAGGTAGAACTTGCGAGCGTTGTACACCAGCTCCGCCACGTCCAGCGCAATGTTCGAGCCGCAGCGGCCCAGGCCGATCAGGCACACCGACGGGAATTCCTGATCGCTGTGCTGTTCGCTGTCGCCTTCCAGGTGCGGTGCGCGCGGGAACACCATGTCGCGCAGGCCGTCGAGGTTGTCGAGGATGCGGTCGGTGTTGGTTTCTGTGAAGTAGAGGTATTGCTGGGTCGCCAACGGGCGCGATTGAGTCAATGGCTTCGGTGATGACGGGCTGTTGGCCGCGGGGCTCAACGTCAGATCGGTTACCGCAGTGGCCGGGTTGTTTTTAGAAGTCATTGTTCGCCATCTACCTGGGCTGATTGGTTGGCCGACTCGATGTCGTCGAACCGTCACGGAATACAATCGCGTCTTTTTTCAGCGCGTACTTGGACCATGCCTTGGTCGTTAGCCTGAGCATTGCTCGGGGTGAATCCTTTCCTAAGTCATGATGAATCGGCCAATATTCGGTGATCTTTAATCGAGAAGAGGCAAAATGATGTCAACGCTACCTTCGCTAGGGTTTGCCGGGATCGGCCTGATGGGGCTGCCGATGTGCCGGCGCCTGCTGGCCGCGGGTTATCCGCTGGCGGTATGGAATCGCAATCCGGGGAAGTGCAAGCCGCTGGTGGAGGCAGGCGCACGCCAGGTCGCCAGCCCGGCCGAACTGTGCCAACACGCTGACGTGGTAATGCTGTGCCTGGCGGATACGTCGGTCGTACGCGAGGTGGTGTTTGGTCCGGCAGGCGTTGTGGAGGGCGCAAAAAAAGGCCAGCTGCTGGTGGATTTCTCCAGCCTGGAGCCCAACGCCACGCGGGAAATGGCCGCAGAACTCGCCGGCAAAACCGGTATGGACTGGCTCGACACGCCGGTGTCCGGTGGCGTGGTCGGTGCCGAGGCTGGAAGCCTGGCGATCATGGTCGGCGGTGAAGTACAGGATCTGGAGCGGGTCCGGCCTGTCCTGTTGAGCCTGGGGCAGCGTGTGACGCACATGGGCGGCGTCGGGGCAGGGCAGGTGACCAAGGCCTGCAATCAGATGATCGTCGCCTGCAATGCATTGGTGATTGCCGAAGTGGTCGCGTTGGCGGAGCGTTCCGGGGTTGATGCCAGCCTGATCGCCGAAGCGCTGGCCGGCGGCTTTGCCGATTCGAAACCCTTGCAGATCCTGGCCCCGCAGATGGCGGAAAACCGATTCGAACCGGTCAAATGGCACGTGCGCACGTTGCTCAAGGATCTGGATACAGCGGTGAAGTTTTCCCGTGAACAAGGCTCGGCGACACCGATCAGCGGTCTGGCCGCGCAGTTGATGCGCCTGCATGGGAGTCAGGGTTTCCTTGAAAAGGACCCGTCTACATTAGTGCAGATGTACCGTGAGCCAGGCTCAGCGTCGTGACGGTGTAGGTGTCCTTGCGCTGGTTGATTTCGTTCAGCACCGGAAGCAACTCGGTCAGCGGCACCGGCCGGCTCAGCAGATAGCCCTGAACGAAGTCACAGCCGTGGTTTTCCAGGAATTGGTATTGCTCGAAGGTTTCGACCCCTTCGGTGACTACTTGCAGGTGCAGGGTATGGGCCATGACGATGATCGCCTGGACAATTTCCATGTCCTGGGTCGCCTTGGGAATGTCCTGGATGAACGAACGGTCGATTTTCAGCGTGTTGAGCGGCAAGCGCTTGAGGTAGGCCAGGGATGAATAGCCGGTGCCGAAGTCATCGATCGACAGCGAAACGCCGAGGGCGCGTATCTGCCGCAGCAACACCAGGGTGTTGGCGATATTGCCCATCAAGGCGTTTTCGGTGACCTCCAGTTCCAGCCGGTGGGGCTCCACACCGGAGACCCGCAATGCGTATTCGATTTCATCGGCCAGTTCTTCGCGCGCAAGGTTCAGGGGGGAGCAGTTCACGGCGATCTTCAGGTCTTCACAGCCCTGGCGCGACAACTCGCCCAGATCCTCGCAGGCCTTGCGCAGCACCCAGTTGTCCAGCTCGGCGATCAGGCCATTGGCCTCGGCGATGGCGATGAAACGATCCGGTACGAGGATACCGTGGACCGGGTGTTGCCAGCGGATCAAGGCTTCGAGCTTGCTGACCTGACCGGTCTTGAGGTCATAGATCGGCTGGTAATAGAGCATCAAACCGGTGTCTTCACGCAGGGCGTGGCGCAACTCTTCTTCCAGTTGCAGCTCGAGTGTGGCGCGGGTTTTCAGGTTGGCACTGAAAAAATTCAGCCCGTTGCGACCGCTGCCCTTGGACTGATACAGCGCCAGGTCGGCGTTCTTCAACAATTCCTCACAGGTCTTGCCGTCTTCCGGAAACAGGCTGATGCCGATGCTGGTGGTCATGACCATGCGCCTGCCGGCCAGCTCGATGGGCTCCTTCATCTTCAGCATGATTCGTTGGGCCATATGCCGTGCTTCTTCACGATCATGCAGGTCGATGAGCAGGCAGAACTCGTCTCCACCGAAGCGCGCGACCACGTCCTTGTGACTGCGAATCGAGCTCTTGATGTGCCCGGCAAGCACTTTGAGCAATTCGTCACCGGCATCGTGACCAAGGCTGTCGTTGATCCGCTTGAAATGGTCGATGTCCAGGAACAGGACCGCCAGCATCCCGCCTTCGTTGGTTTTCTCGATGAGTTTTTCAGCGAAGATCTGGTTGAACCCGCGGCGGTTGATCAGATTGGTCAGCGCGTCGTAGTGCGCCACCTGTTGCAGCGACATGCGCGCCTGGTCCAGTTGGCTGAGCAGGGAGTTGACCCGTTGCAGGTCGTGGTCCTTGTGTTGCAGCTTTTTGTCCGCCAGTGCCGCGCTGATGCTGCTGCCGATGATCAGCAGGGCCATGACGGTCACGGTCAGTGCCAATTGCAGGTGGCTGTGTTCGCCGGATTGCACCGGCAGGCTGTCGCTGGGCAGCACCAGGTTGAAGGCGGCCATGGCCGTGAGGTGCATACAGAGGATGCCCGCCCCGAGCAACAGGCTGGCGCAGTATTTGAAAAGCTGATGCAGCATGCCGGTGCCGTCGCGCAGATACCATGCCAGCAACAAGGCGGCCAGCGCGGCCCCGATCGCGATCGCGATGGACAAGGCGAACAGGCCCGGATGGTAATAGACCGAGGCATTGGAGTGCATGGCCGTCATGCCCACGTAGTGCATGGTCGTGATGCCCAGGCCGACTCCGATCGATGCCTTGAGGCACCGCTGCAAGCTCAAATCCGGGAGGCTGAGGGTATGCATTGCCAGCCACGCGGCGAGCAGCGCGATGGTCAGCGAGAACAGCGTGACAGGCAGTTGGTAGTGAAGGTCGATGGGCGCCTGGAAGGCCAGCATCCCGACGAAGTGCATGGCCCAGATACCGCCGGCCAGGCATCCGCTGCCCACCCAGCGCCAGAGCGCCTGGGACGCGGATTTCTCAGCGTGAGCAACCCGTTCGGCCATGTCCAGTGTCGCGAAACAGCCGACACAGGCGACCAGATAAGCCAGCAGCACCAGAAAAGGGTCATGTGTGCAATTAAGTATGACCTGCCCGCTCTCTGGTAGCTCGGTAATGAAATGCAAACCAAGCCACTCCATAGCATGCCCCATCGTTATCCCTCAGGCCGGCGCAAGCAGCGACGGCGAATGCCTTGGAGTATAGAGGGCGTAGATGGAGCGCAAGCGGTAGTGGCACATTGGTGCCAATGATTTTGATATTAGACTAATAGCGATTAGTGCTAGTAGTCAGGCGATTTGCTTCTGAGGCGTCTCGAACGCGGGTTGCAGGGCCGGCAAACCGAAAGCGGCGCGGGCCGCATCGCAATCGGGATTGGCCAGGCCATCGACCCAGGAAGCGTCGAACTCCCGACAGGTGCTGGAGCGTTTTTCGTAAATCGAGCACTGCACCGTACTGCCCACGTCTCCGACCAGACTGGTGCAGCGCACGGGTTTGCAGCCGGTGCCGAGCATCGCGACCCGACTGGGGCTGATCTGTTCGACAAGCTCATCGGGTACCGTCCCCCCGGATGAGGCGCATTCACCCCAGAAAAATGACACGCGAAAATGAGAACAGCAGGCACCGCAATTCAGACACGGACTGGCTTCGGACATGGGCGATTATCTAAGGAGGAGTGGAGACACAGGGGGGGAAACAAGGCCGCTATTCTAGGCTTCGCCAACGGCTTGGGAAGGGGGGCTCAAAGGTATTTTTCATCGACCGGACGGGCTGCGAAATACCCGCTCCGCGAAAGCTCCTACAAGTTGCGTCCCATGGGTTGGTATCAGCCTGGCGAATAATGAAAGACAGTCGTGTCCGGCCTGTCTAGATTGCAAAGTCCGGGGGCAGTGACGCCCCAAAAACAATAAAAGAGACGGACCCATGCAGAACTCGACCCAAGCGGCCAATGCCTGGCGCATTCTGTTCCTGTTGTTCCTGGCCAACCTGTTCAATTTTTTCGACCGCACCATCCCGGCCATCATCATCGAGCCCATCCGCATGGAATGGCACCTCAGTGACTTTCAGTTGGGGATCATCGGTACGGCATTCACCATCGTCTACGCCATTGCCGGCTTGCCGCTGGGGCGCATGGCCGATACCGGCTCGCGCAGCAAGCTGATGGGCTGGGGGCTGGCGGTGTGGAGCGGGTTGACGGCCGTCAACGGCATGGTGGGCAGTTTCTGGAGCTTCCTGATCGTGCGCATGGGCATTGGCATCGGCGAGGCTAGTTATGCGCCGGCCGCCAATTCGCTGATCGGCGACTTGTTTCCGGCTCACCGCCGGGCGCGGGCCATGGGGGTCTTCATGCTGGGGCTGCCATTGGGGCTGTTGCTGGCGTTCTTCACCATCGGCGCGATGGTCAAGGCCTTCGATAGCTGGCGTGCGCCATTCTTTATCGCGGCGGTGCCCGGGCTGATCCTGGCGATCTTCATGTTTTTCATCAAGGAACCGAAACGCGGCGCTGCCGAGAGCGTTCAGGTTTCGCAGGAAAAAATCGATCGGCCGATCCGGCGGGTACTGGCTGTGCCAACCTTCCTGTGGCTGGTGATGGCCGGTCTGTGTTTCAACTTCGCCACCTATGCCTGTAACTCCTTTCTGGTGCCAATGCTGCAACGCTATTTCCTCATGCCGTTGCAGGAAGCCGCGGTCGCCACCGGGGTTATTGTCGGCGTGACCGGTTTGGTCGGCCTGACCCTCGGTGGCTGGATCGCCGACAAGATTCACCAGCGTGTCGCCAACGGACGGCTGTTGTTTGCGGCCTTCAGCCTGGTGATTTCGACGGTTTGCACCGCGTGGGCGCTGCATTCCGGGCGAATCGAGATCGGCGTGTTTGTTGCCGTGTTCAGTCTCGGTTGGCTGTTCGCCTACAACTTCTATACCTGCGTGTACACGGCGATTCAGGATGTGGTCGAGCCGCGATTGCGGGCAACGGCGATGGCGCTGTTCTTTGCCGGGCTGTACCTGTTGGGCGGTGGCCTGGGGCCGGTGGTGGTCGGGGCCTTGTCGGATCACTTCGCCCACACGGCGATGCTCGCGGCGGGCGCGGAGCAGATGAGTGAGGCGTTTAAGGCGGTCGGCCTGCATGACGCGATGTACCTGATTCCGGTGGCGCTGTTGTTCACCGTGGTGTTCTTGTTCCTGGCTTCGCGGTGTTTCGTGCGCGATGCCAAGCGGATGAAGGAAGGGCTGGTGGCGGTGGTTGAGCCTGAAGGTTCTGCGGTGACTGCTTAACCGCTATCGCGAGCAGCAGCACTACTGAAATTGAAGTAAATAAAAAGGCCCGCATCACTGCGGGCCTTCTTTTTAAGCAGGGTGGAGCAGGGGATTAACCCGCCACCAACACCCGAATCGCTTCCAGTCGCAGCGCAGCCTTGTCGAGCATGGCCAGGCCTTGCTCGCGTTGTTTGCGCAGGGCCACCAGTTCGCTGTCGCGCACGGTCGGGTTGACCGCTTGCAACGCGGTCAAGCGCGCCAGTTCTTCCTCGGTATCGGCGGCCAGTCGACGCTGCGCCTCGGCGACACGTTCAGTGTGGCGCGGCAGGATCTTCGCTTCACCGGCGTTGATCCGTGGCGTCAGTTGGTCACGCTGGGCCTGGATGAACTTGTTGGCGCTGGCACGCGGCACGCTTTCGAGCTGGTCGTTCAAGGTTTCGAACGACACGCGGGCCGACAGGTCGTTGCCGTTGGTGTCGAGCAGGCAGCGCAGGGCGGCCGGCGGCAGGTAGCGGCCCAGTTGTAGTGAGCGAGGGGCAACCACTTCGCTGACATACAGCAGTTCCAGCAACACGGTG
The DNA here is from genome assembly GCF_019956275.1 of Pseudomonas sp. GL-RE-26. Classification (NCBI taxonomy): domain Bacteria; kingdom Pseudomonadati; phylum Pseudomonadota; class Gammaproteobacteria; order Pseudomonadales; family Pseudomonadaceae; genus Pseudomonas; species Pseudomonas sp. GL-RE-26. Next base: position 41,768 of record NZ_JAHBDI010000017.1, on the reverse strand, counting down.
CCCGGCTTGAGTGCCTTGTTCTTGATCAGCGCCACGGCGGTGTTACCCATGGAGCCGGATAGCACCAGATCCATGCCGCCCTGAACCATCGGGTGCTCCCAGGTGATGAACTGCATGTCTTCGCGAGACAGCGCCTGGTTACGGTCGTAAGTGATGGTCACGCCTTCGTCGTCGCCCAGCGGGAAGCTGGCGTCGAGCATCTTTTCGCTCGGCTTGAGGATCAGCGCGTTTTCCGAATGGTCTTCGCTGTCGATGCCGAAGGCGTCGAACAGGGTTTCCATGTAGATCGGCAGCGCGAACTGATCGTCTTGCTCAAGGATATCTTCTACCAGCGCATCGCCTTCGCCCGCGCCACCGGAGTTCAGCTCCAGCAAACGGTCGCGACCAGTGTGCAGCTCGACTTCAAGACGCTCACGTTCGGTGCGGGCTTCGTCGATCAACGCTTGCCACTCGCCATCGTCGGCTTCTTCGAGCAGCGGCAGCAGGCGTGGGCCGAACTGGTGCTGCAAGGCGTTGCCGGTCGGGCAGGTGTTGAGGAATGCGTTCAGCGCTTCGTGGTACCACTGGAACAGACGCTCTTGCGGGCTGGTTTCCAGGTACGGCACGTGCAGTTCGATGATGTGCTTCTGGCCGATCCGGTCCAGACGACCGATGCGCTGTTCCAGCAGGTCCGGGTGGGACGGCAGGTCGAACAGCACCAAGTGATGGGAGAACTGGAAGTTGCGACCCTCACTGCCGATTTCCGAGCAGATCAGCACTTGTGCGCCAAACTCTTCGTCGGCGAAGTAGGCGGCGGCGCGGTCACGCTCGAGGATGTTCATGCCCTCGTGGAACACCGTGGCCGGGATGCCGGAACGCACGCGCAGGGCGTCTTCCAGGTCCATGGCGGTTTCGGCGTGGGCGCAGATCACCAGTACTTTGGTGCGCTTGAGCATCTTCAGTTGATCGATCAGCCACTCGACGCGCGGGTCGAACTTCCACCAGCGTTCTTCTTCGCTGGCGTCCGGTTGGGCCTGGAAGCTGACTTCCGGGTACAACTCGGCGTGATCGCCCAACGGCAGTTCGAGGTATTCGTCCGGGCACGGCAGCGGGTACGGGTGCAGCTTGCGCTCCGGGAAACCCTGAACGGCGGCGCGGGTGTTACGGAACAGCACGCGGCCGGTGCCGTGGCGGTCGAGCAACTCACGCACGAGGCGCGCGCTGGCTTCGGTGTCGCCATCGTTGACGGCAGCCAGCAGGGCTTCGCCTTCGTTGCCGAGGAAACCGTGGATGGTCTTGTGGGCTTGCGGCGACAGGCGCCCCTTGTCCAGCAACTCCTGAACGGCTTCAGCCACCGGGCGATAGTTTTCGCTCTCGGCGCGAAAGGCTTGCAGGTCGTGGAAACGGTTCGGGTCGAGCAGGCGCAGACGAGCGAAGTGGCTGTCCTGGCCCAGTTGTTCCGGGGTGGCGGTCAACAGCAGCACGCCGGGAATGGTCTCGGCAAGTTGCTCGACCAGGGAATACTCAGGGCTGACCTGATCTTCGTGCCACACCAGGTGGTGAGCCTCGTCGACCACCAGCAAGTCCCAGCCCGCCGCGAACAGCGCGTCCTGGGCTTTCTCGTCGTCCACCAGCCACTCAAGCGCGACCAGCGCGAGCTGGGTGTCTTCGAAGGGGTTGCTGGCATCGCTTTCGATGAAGCGTTCTTCGTCGAACAGCGCGACTTGCAGGTTGAAGCGGCGGCGCATCTCGACCAGCCACTGGTGCTGCAGGTTCTCCGGAACCAGGATCAGCACGCGGTTGGCGCGGCCCGAGAGCAATTGGCGATGGATCACCAGACCAGCTTCGATGGTTTTACCCAGGCCCACTTCGTCGGCCAGCAGAACCCGTGGCGCGATACGGTCGGCGACTTCGCGGGCAATGTGCAACTGGTGCGCGATCGGTTGCGCACGCACGCCGCCCAGGCCCCAAAGGGACGACTGCAATTGGCGGCTGGTGTGTTCCAGGGTGTGGTAACGCAGGGAGAACCAGGCCAGCGGGTCGATCTGGCCGGCGAACAGACGGTCGCTGGCCAGGCGGAACTGGATGAAGTTCGACAGTTGGGTTTCCGGCAGGGTGACCACTTCGTTCTGCCCGTTGAGGCCGTGGTAAACCAGCAGGCCATCGACGTCGTCGACTTCGCGAACGGTCAGCTTCCAGCCTTCGAAGTGAGTGATGGAATCACCGGGCGAAAACCGCACACGGGTGAGGGGCGCATTCCTTAGCGCGTACTGGCGAGTGTCGCCAGTGGCCGGATAGAGCACGGTCAACAAGCGGCCGTCCTGTGCCAGAACGGTGCCTAAACCCAGCTCGGCTTCGCTGTCACTGATCCAGCGTTGCCCCGGTTGATACTGCTGCGCCATGCTGCCTGACTCCCACCTGAAAAAGCGGGCTATCTTAACGGAATGAGGGCTTCAGGGCCAAAGGACTCTCAGAAAAACTCACAGTCATACGTTAGCCCACCTGTGCATGACGCGCCGCTCATCGCACTAATGAGTGCCAAATGAGTCACAGTTTGCGACCGATGGCTCAAGTCGCCATCCCCGCAGCCGACAGCCTGCTGACAGGAGACTGAAAACCATGCTGCCACCGATGCTCCCCTTGAGTGCCGTGCCGATCACTTCACAGACCGACCCGATCCGTCAGCGTCCGGATATTCCTCCGGTGGTGCCGGTGCAGGAAAGCTCCAGTGAAAGCACCATCGACCTGCAAAAGCGCAATCCTGAAGAGGACGGGCTGGTGCTGCGCGAGGAGCAGCGCCGCAGGCAGGAGCAGGAGCGGCGGCGTCGCGAGGCTGACGATGACCCCGAGGCTCACCTGGCGATTCCCGGTGATGAACTCAATGCCGACAACACCGTGCCGGTGGCGCCACTGATGGAAGATCAGCCGCGGCAGGGGCTGTGGGTCGATATCGAGATTTGAGCGCAGGCTGGTCAGCACGGCCGTCAGGCCGCATTATTGGCGCAGGGTTGCCGAACGCTACGGCGGCTTAAACTCATTTCAAGCGATGCACTGACCGCCATGAGCCAAGACGACAAACTGATTGACCTCAATGCTGAACGCGCCAAGCGTGTTCATGACCTCAATGACAAGCGGCTCAATGAAGTTCGCCAGGCGTTCGAGCAGGCCATGCCGTTGGGCAAGGCCAAAAAAAAGCCGAAGAACAAACCGAAAAAGCGCTGAAATCCCTCGCACTCATTGATGCGGGTCAAACTTCTCCCTTCCTCTTGCCCAGTCTCGGGCGACATTGATCCCGGTCAATATTCTCTCCTGCCCGTTTGGTTAACTTAGCTCTATCGCAACAGGGCAGGTACAGGAGACGCGTCATGTTTTTCGACAACGTGGTGATCGCCGGAGTGCTGACTGTCAGCCTCATGTTTGTATTTTTCGCAGGGTTCGGACTTTTTATCTGGAAGGATTCGCACAAGCGGAAATAACCGTAGTTCTTTCTGGATGCAATGAGCACGCAAGGCATTTTGGGCAACTTCGGTTGCCCTTTTTTTTGCCTGTAAAACTCTATCGATACACGCAAACCCTGTGGGAGCTAGCTTGCTCCGGGCGGCGTTCCGACGATGAGGCCATAACATTCAGCATCTATATTGGCTGTAAGGCCGCTATCGCGAGCAAGCTCGCCCACATTTGATTTGTTGTGTTTGGAAGTAGCTGGATCGAGTAGGAGGCGGGGTTGCCCCCGCCGTCCTCTCACACCACCGTACGTACGGTTCCGTATACGGCGGTTCCTGCCTACTGACAAACAACGTCAGCGAGCTTGGTTCCGTTGATGTGTCGCCTGCGGTATCTAAGCGCCCAGACCGGCCCTCGGAGCTTCCGGCTCCTACCTCCTAATGGTCTTGACCTCCGCTACGCGGAGTTTCTGCTTTACGCTCCAACAGAGATCACACCCGACTATCCACTCATGGCAGGTTCAGCCCTTCATTACTCCGGTTTCGAGCAACTACTACGGCCTCTGCTGACTTCTGTCACCCATCCCGTCATCTCGCGACGCCGGTAGCACATGGCAGGCTAAACAGATCTCCCAGGGTAATTCGCGCGACCTTCCTGCTTATGCCTGTCGGATCTACGTCGCAGCGTTCCGTGCAAGTATCGGGCTTTGAAGATATTGGCCTTCTTACCCCGCTGCGCCGCCTCTATCCGCTTCCTGTTCGTCAGGCCAGCATTTTGCCTCGGGCTTCCTTCGGATTCGCAGTCACCCGCGACACCCTTGCCTCTGGCTAACACTTCCCCTTGCCGGGTGTGTAGAGGACTTTCACCTCCAAGTCACCAGCGTGGCCACCACAGCCAAGCTGGTTGCGCTTACGCGCAACGCGCCATGCCTGGCGCACCAATAAAAAAGGCGCGTTCCTTGCGGAGCGCGCCTTTTCTTGTTTGGCGGTGTATCAGCTGCCAAGGGCCTTCGAGGCCAGCCAGAACAACCCGGCCGACAGGGCCACGGTGGCTGGCAGGGTCAATACCCAGGCCAGCAGGATGGTTCTGACGGTGCCGCTTTGCAGGCCGCTCTTGTTGGCGACCATGGTGCCCGCCACACCCGAGGACAGCACGTGGGTGGTGGAAACCGGCAGGCTGAAGATGTTCGCCATGCCGATCAGGCTGGCGGTGGTGATCTGCGCGGACATGCCTTGGGAGTAGGTCATGCCTTGCTTGCCGATCTTCTCGCCAATGGTCAGTACCACGCGTTTCCAGCCGACCATGGTGCCCAGGCCCAGGGCCAGTGCAACCGCCAGGATCACCCAGAACGGAGCGTATTCGGTGGTGGTGGTCAGGTCCTTGCGCAGCTTGTCCAGGTCAGCCTTTTCACGGGCCCCGAGAGTCGGCAACTTGCTGACTTTCTTCGCCGTGTCGTCCAGGCAGAGCAGGTAACGACGTACTTCGATGCGGCTTTCCGACGGCAGCGAGTGGTAGTCGGCTACACCCTTGAGGGTGCCGAGCAGGGCGGTGATGGTCGGTTCGGTCTGTTGCGGGTTGCAACGGAACTTCTCCGGCAGATCGCCTTCCACGCTCTTGCCCAGGGCCAGGAACTCGCCCAGGGTTTCAGCATTACGCTGGTAGAACTGGCTCAGGTGCAGCGTGGCGTCGCGAGTCCGCTCGATCTGATAGGTCGTGCTGTTCAGGTCGAGGACGAACTGCGCTGGCACGATACCGATCAGGACCAGCATGATCAGGCCGATACCTTTCTGGCCATCGTTGGAACCGTGCACGAAACTCACGGCCATGGCCGAGATCACCAGTACCAGGCGATTCCAGAACGGCGGGTGTTTCTTGTCGTCGATCTTGCGGCGCTGTTCCGGCGTCTTGTGCATCTTCGACAGCGGACGCCACCATTTAAGACCGATCAGGATCAGCGCTGCGATCAGGAAACCGGCCATTGGCGAGAACACCAGCGAGGCGCCGATATCGATCGCTTTCTGCCAGTTCACACCGTCAGCCAGCGGAATATCGTTGATCAGGGCGTTGGCCAGGCCGACACCGAGGATCGAACCGATCAACGTGTGGGAACTGGACGCGGGAATACCGAAGTACCAGGTGCCCAGGTTCCAGGTAATGGCGGCGGCGAGCAACGAGAACACCATGGCCAGTCCGTGACCGGTGTTCACATTGATCAGCAGTTCTACCGGCAGCAGGTGGACGATGGCATACGCCACGCCGACCCCGCCCAGCAGCACGCCGAGGAAGTTGAACACACCGGAGAAGAACACCGCCAGATGAGGCGGCATGGCTTTGGTGTAGATAACGGTCGCCACCGCGTTAGCGGTGTCATGAAAGCCATTGATGAACTCGAAGGCGAGGACAAAGGCCAGGGCGAGCAAGAGGCTTACAAGCACCCAAGCATTCAGTCCGCTGAATAAATCGATCATGAAGGTTTTCTGACCCGGTCATAAGGGGGCGCGATTATGCCAGAAAAGACTGCTAATCAATGCACTAGCTGCTCATCGGTAACATTCTTCAACGAATTTTTTTGCCGCCGCACCTGAAAACCCACGGTTTTGCTGCGTTTTTTAAGTCATTGATTTAATTGAAAAAATATACTGTCACAAAACCTTCACGGCCCGGTAAGAGGGGCTTGAACAGTTGTGAGAAAAATCTGAGAAATAGGTCAGATACCGGAAATCTACCGGATTCGACGACGGTGATGGCCGCTGCCCGCTCGTAGCGGGCGCGAAAGGCAGCATCAATACATCCCGCTTTTAACGGGTGCAGAGGCAGGCCCTTATAAGGATCAGGCCGAAGCAGTCATGGCTCTTCGGCTTTGAGTTCCTTTTCCATTTTTTGAATTTCCTGCTGGAAAACCTGATCCTGAACGGTGGCGCGTTTACGCCAGGGTTTGCGTTCCGGTTCGGGTTGAGCGGCGTAAGTGGTGACTTCTCCGCCGTAAACTTCCTTGTAACGTTGTTCCTGGCGCTCTAGTTCCGCGCGCAGTTCGTCTTTCGTCACAGTGCTACCTGATTGAGTTGGGATAAATTCTGGTGAAAACGCGCTGCATCAAATCGTTTGATCACGTTTGTCGAATGGGCAATGCCCGTCAAGGCATCGTTTTTGGCAACAACGTGATCAATACTTCCATGTCACAGGCGGCCACGGCACCAGAGATAAACAGCTGACGTAGCTTCAGTTTCCTGTTTCGGCAAGCGCATCGACAAGGCTGTGCAATTCGGATCTGGCGCTTGCAACGGGCAACGGCGATGGAACATCACATTGCCGGGCAACGGGTTCGGCAAGTAAAAAACCGAAGCGCTACTGAATTGTATTATAGCGGCCGATTCGAAGAACACTATCTCCAAAGAGTTAAAAGTTGTTCTTGGTGTGTGACCGTTTTGTTGCTCGCAACTTTACGATTAAGTGGAGCGTCGACTGATAGCAGATCGCTGCGATGTCTTTCTGATGCCATTAAGTCAGGCAAGTTGCGGTAATTGGATTGCCCCATTAAGTCCTGTGTCGAGTCGGCGTAAACATGGGGTCGTGAGTCGGCGAAAAAAACGGGCGTCGGCGGATCCGGTTATTCATATGGTGGATTGCGATTATCGGTCGAGCGTTCGATAATCGCACGGAGTTGACGGGTCGGGCTTGAGCGCCAGGCGCCAGCCCTTTGTAATAGTCGCTGATCCGAATGGGTAAAAGGACCTTGTATGAACGATCAAATGCGTAATTCCTTCGCTTCAGTGGCTCCTCCCATCGTTGCCTCACCAGCCAAACGGATCCAGGCACTGACCGGCGACCCGGATTTCATGACGTCCCTGGCCCGTGGCCTGGCCGTGGTGCAAGCGTTCCAGGAGCGCAAACGGCACCTGACCATCGCCCAGATCAGCCACCGCACGGAAATTCCCCGCGCCGCCGTGCGCCGTTGCCTGCACACCCTGATCAAACTCGGCTACGCCACCACCGACGGCCGCACCTATTCGCTGCTGCCCAAAGTGCTGACCCTCGGCCATGCCTATGTGTCATCGACGCCGCTGGCGGTTTCCGCCCAGCCGTACCTGGACCGCATGAGCGAGCAACTGCACGAGGCCTGCAACATGGCCACGCTGGAGGGTGATGACATTCTGTACATCGCCCGCTCCGCGACCACCCAGCGCCTGATTTCGGTGGACCTGTCGGTGGGCGGGCGCTTGCCGGCCTACTGCACGTCGATGGGGCGGATCCTGCTGGCCGCGCTGGACGACACCTCGCTTGGCGAATACCTCGACCACGCCGAATTGCAAGCCAAGACCAGCCGCACGATCCACACCCCCGAGGCGTTGCTCGAATGCCTGCAAGAAGTACGACTGCAAGGCTGGTGCATCGTCGACCAGGAACTCGAGCAAGGGCTGCGTTCGATTGCCGTCCCGGTGTACGACGCTTCCGGGCAGGTGGTTGCGGCCCTCAATGTCAGCACCCATGCGGGGCGGGTCAGCCGCAATGAACTGGAACAGCGTTTCCTGCCCGGTTTGTTGAGCGCCAGCCGCGACCTCAGCGCGCAGTTGTTTGCCTAAGCTGTTCGATAAACGCACAGAGATGTGTTTATCGAATTGACGCTGTTTCCTCCGGATCATTACTGTCGCGGCTTCGTCAGCATCTGCTGACACCGTTCGACTGCGATCCGTGGAATAAAAATAATGAACCAGCCTCAGTCTGCTGTAGGAAACTGCCTCGACGTGCAGTCCTTCATCAATGCCCAACCCATTTCGCGCTACCAGTGGCGCGTGGTGATCCTGTGTTTCCTGATTGTCTTCCTCGATGGCCTCGACACCGCGGCCATGGGATTCATCGCTCCGGCCCTGTCCCAGGACTGGGGTATCGACCGCGCCAGTCTCGGCCCGGTGATGAGTGCGGCGTTGATCGGCATGGTCTTCGGCGCTCTGGGATCGGGCCCGTTGGCTGACCGCTTCGGGCGAAAAGTCGTGCTGGTCGGTGCGGTGCTGTTGTTCGGCGCCTTCAGCCTGGCCTCGGCCTACAGCAGCAATGTCGATCAATTGCTGGTGTTGCGCTTCCTGACCGGCCTGGGTCTGGGTGCCGGCATGCCGAACGCCACGACCCTGCTGTCGGAGTACACACCGGAGCGCAAGAAATCCCTGCTGGTGACCAGCATGTTCTGCGGTTTCAACCTCGGCATGGCCGGCGGTGGATTCATCTCGGCCAAACTCATTCCGGCCTTTGGCTGGCACAGCCTGCTGCTGATCGGCGGGGTTCTGCCGCTGATCCTCGCCGTCGTTTTGCTGCTCTGGCTGCCGGAGTCGGCGCGTTACCTGGTGGTGCGCAACCGCGGTACGGACAAAGTGCGCAAGGCACTGGCGCCGATCGACCCGACGGTGGTGGCCCAGGCGTCCAGTTTCAGCGTGCCGGAACAGAAAACCGTGAAGGCGCGCAATGTGTTTGCAGTGATCTTCTCTGGCACCTACAGCACCGGCACCTTGCTGTTGTGGCTGACCTACTTCATGGGCCTGGTGATCGTTTACCTGCTGACCAGCTGGCTGCCGACCCTGATGCGTGACAGTGGCGCGAGCATGGAGCAGGCTGCCTTCATCGGCGCGCTGTTCCAGTTTGGTGGCGTGCTGAGTGCGGTGGGCGTGGGCTGGGCAATGGACCGGTTCAATCCGCACAAGGTCATCGGCACTTTCTACCTGTTGGCCGGGGTGTTTGCCTACGCGGTAGGGCAGAGCCTGGGCAACATCACAATCCTGGCGACCCTGGTGCTGGTGGCCGGGATGTGTGTCAACGGTGCGCAATCGGCAATGCCGTCACTGGCGGCGCGGTTCTATCCGACTCAAGGGCGGGCCACCGGCGTGTCGTGGATGCTCGGCATCGGCCGCTTCGGTGCCATCCTCGGTGCGTGGATGGGCGCAACGCTGCTGGGGCTGGGCTGGAACTTCGAGCAAGTGCTGACGGCGCTGGTGATTCCGGCGGCGCTGGCAACGACGGCGGTGGTGATCAAGGGCATGGTCAGTCATGCGGATGCGACCTGAGGCCTGTCCGATTCTTCATTGAGTGTGCAGACCTCTTCGCGAGCAGGCTCGCTCCCACAGGTGATCGCATTCCTCTGTGGGAGCGAGCCTGCTCGCGAAGCTTTTGGGGATCGGTAGCCAAGCAACAATATGTTCGATAATCGAACGCTTAGTCGATTATCGGATTGTTTGGCGTTTTGCACGGGCTTAATCTTCAGTCATTCCGGCGCTGCGCATCGGCGCCTTCTTCCACTGTCGGTTAACAATAAACGGGAGCCTGCCCCAATGGCTGAAATCCTTTCGCTGCACGACGCGGTGAAGCAATTCGTAAACGACGGCGATACGGTCGCGCTCGAAGGCTTTACCCACCTGATCCCGACGGCGGCGGGTCACGAAATCATTCGCCAGGGCAAGAAAGACCTGACCCTGGTGCGAATGACCCCTGACTTGATCTACGACCAGTTGATCGGTGCCGGTTGTGCCCGCAAGCTGATTTTCTCCTGGGGTGGTAACCCTGGCGTAGGTTCGCTGCACCGTCTGCGTGACGCCGTAGAGAAGCAGTGGCCCCACGCGCTGGAAATCGAAGAACACAGCCACGCCGACCTGGCCAATGCCTACGTCGCCGGCGCTTCCGGCCTGCCGTTCGCGGTACTGCGTGCCTACGCCGGTTCCGACCTGCCGAAGGTCAATCCGCTGATCAAATCCGTCACTTGCCCGTTCACCGGCGAAGTGTTGGCCGCCGTGCCTTCGGTGCGCCCGGACATTACCGTGATTCACGCGCAGAAAGCCGACCGCAAGGGCAACGTGCTGCTCTGGGGCATCCTTGGCGTGCAGAAAGAAGCCGCCCTGGCCGCCAAGCGCTGCATCGTCACCGTTGAGGAAATCGTCGACGACCTCAATGCACCGATGAACTCCTGTGTATTGCCAACCTGGGCCTTGAGCGCGGTTTGCCATGTACCTGGCGGTGCGCATCCGTCCTACGCCCATGGTTACAACGAGCGCGACAACCGCTTCTACCAGGCCTGGGACCCGATTGCCCGCGACCGTGAAACCTTCACCGCGTGGATCAACGAATACATCCACGGCAGCGCTGACTTCAGCGAGTTCCAGGCCAAACTGGCCGCCGCTTCGGAGGCGAAGTAATGACTTACACCACCAATGAAATGATGACCGTCGCCGCCGCTCGCCGTCTGAAGAACGGTTCGGTGTGCTTCGTCGGTATCGGCCTGCCGTCGAAAGCAGCCAACCTGGCGCGCCTGACTTCCTCGCCTGATGTCGTCCTGATCTACGAATCGGGTCCGATCGGTGCCAAGCCAAGCGTACTGCCACTGTCGATCGGTGACGGTGAACTGGCGGAAACCGCCGACACCGTAGTTCCTACCGGCGAGATTTTCCGCTACTGGCTGCAGGGCGGGCGCATTGACGTCGGCTTCCTCGGCGCGGCGCAGGTCGACCGTTTCGGCAACATCAACACCACTGTCGTGGGTGATTACCACGCGCCGAAAGTCCGTCTGCCGGGTGCAGGTGGCGCGCCGGAGATTGCCGGTTCCGCCAAGAGTGTGTTGATCATCCTCAAGCAGTCGTCGCGCTCCTTTGTCGACAAACTCGACTTCATTACCTCGGTCGGCCACGGCGAGGGCGGTGATTCGCGCAAGCGTCTCGGCCTGCCAGGCGCCGGTCCGGTGGGGATCATCACCGACCTGTGCATCATGGAGCCGGAAGAGGGCACCCACGAATTCGTGGTCACCGCACTGCACCCGGGCGTGACCCGCGAGCAAGTGGTTGCGGCCACCGGTTGGGCGATTCGCTTTGCCGACCATGTCGAGCAAACCGCCGAGCCGACTGAAGTCGAGCTGACCGCGCTGCGCGACCTCGAAGCTCGTACCGCCGCCGCACACGGCCAAGCCCCCGGAGAAGCGTGATGCGTGACGTTTATATCTGCGACGCGATTCGTACCCCCATCGGCCGTTTCGGCGGTGGCCTGTCGACGGTGCGTGCCGACGACCTGGCTGCCGTGCCAATCAAGGCCTTGATGGAGCGCAACCCGTCGGTGGACTGGAACGCCGTGGACGAGGTGTTCCTCGGCTGCGCCAACCAGGCCGGTGAAGACAACCGCAACGTCGCGCGTATGGCGCTGTTGCTGGCCGGCCTGCCGGAAACCATTCCCGGCGTGACCCTCAACCGCCTCTGCGCTTCGGGCATGGATGCCATCGGCACCGCGTTCCGCGCCATCGCCAGCGGCGAGATGGAGCTGGCGATCGCCGGTGGCGTCGAGTCGATGTCCCGCGCACCGTTCGTGATGGGCAAGGCCGATGCAGCGTTTTCGCGCAACATGAAGCTCGAAGACACCACCATCGGCTGGCGCTTCATCAACCCGTTGATGAAGGCCCAGTACGGCGTGGACGCGATGCCGCAGACCGCTGACAACGTGGCCGACGATTACAAGGTGTCCCGCGCCGATCAGGACGCGTTCGCCCTGCGCAGTCAACAACGCACGGCCGCCGCGCAAGCCGCCGGGTTCTTCGCCGAAGAAATCGTTGAAGTGCGCATCACCCACAAGAAAGGTGAAACCGTGGTCAGCCAGGACGAGCATCCTCGCGCCGACACCACGCTGGAAGCCCTGACCAAACTGAAACCGGTCAACGGCCCCGACAAGACTGTCACCGCCGGCAATGCCTCGGGTGTGAACGACGGTGCTGCCGCGTTGATCCTGGCTTCGGCCGAAGCGGTGAAGAAACACGGCCTGACTGCCCGCGCCAAAGTACTGGGCATGGCCAGCGCCGGTGTTGCCCCGCGAGTGATGGGCATCGGCCCGGTGCCAGCGGTGCGTAAACTGATCGAGCGCCTCGGTGTGGCGGTCAGTGAGTTTGACGTGATCGAACTCAACGAAGCCTTCGCCAGCCAGGGCTTGGCGGTGCTGCGTGAACTGGGGATCGCGGACGACGCGGCCCAGGTCAACCCGAACGGTGGCGCGATTGCCTTGGGTCACCCGTTGGGCATGAGCGGCGCGCGACTGGTGTTGACCGCGTTGCATCAGCTGGAAAAAACCGGTGGCAAGAAAGGTCTGGCGACCATGTGCGTCGGTGTCGGCCAAGGTCTGGCTTTGGCGATCGAGCGCGTCTGACGCGCTCTGAAGACTTATAAGAACTGAGGAATGTTTCATGACTGACAAGCCTGGTTACCGTCGTCCGCAGGAAGGCACTCAACCGCCGTACCTACATCCGACCTACCAATCAACCAACCTGCGCTCGCCGTCGAAACCGTTGGTGTTCCTGCCCCATTCGTTGTCGGAAATTACCGGTCCTACCATTGGCGCCGAGCGCGTCAATGAGAAGGACAATGACCTGACTGCCCAGCATGACGCGGAACCTCAGGGTGAACGCATCATCATCCACGGCCGCGTTCTGGACGAAAACGGTCTGCCAGTACCCGGGATTCTGGTGGAGATCTGGCAGGCCAACGCCGCCGGTCGCTACGCCCATGTCCGCGACCTGCACGACGCACCGCTGGACCCGAATTTCACCGGCACCGGCCGCACCGTGACCGACGCCGATGGCTGGTACCAGTTCCAGACCATCAAGCCTGGTGCGTATCCGTGGGGCAACCACCACAACGCCTGGCGCCCGGCGCACATCCATTTCTCGCTGTTCGGGCCGAGCATCCTGACGCGCCTGGTGACGCAGATGTATTTCCCGGGCGACCCGTTGCTGGCGTACGACCCGATCTACAACTGCGTGCCCGATACCAGCGCCAAAGAGCGCTTGATCGCCGCGTTCGATCTGGAAAAAACCATCCCTTCCTATGCCCTAGGTTATCGCTGGGACATCGTTTTGCGCGGCCGCGACGCCACGCCGATGGAGAAATAAGATGACGCTGACTGCGACCACGTCCCACACCGTCGGGCCGTATTACCACATCGGCCTGACCTGGCTGAACCGCGAAAACCTGACCGTCGAACAAACCCTGGGCGAGCGCGTGGCGATCACCGGGCAAGTGGTCGACGGCAATGGCGACATCGTCAACGACGCGATGCTGGAAGTCTGGCAGGCCAACGCCGCCGGCAAGTACGACCATCCGGAAGACGACCAGGACAAACCCCTGGACCCGAACTTCGAGGGCTTTGGCCGGGTGCCGGTGGATGCCGAAGGGCGTTTCCGTTTCACCACCATCAAGCCGGGTATGGTCGAGGGGCTCAAAGGCACGACCCAGGCACCGCACCTGGTGGTGCTGGTGTTTGCCCGTGGCCTGGTCAAGCACCTGCTGACGCGGATTTACTTTGATGGCGAGGCGGCGAACGTCAACGATCCGTTGCTGGAATGCGTGCCGGCTGAGCGTCGCAATACGCTGCTGGCCAAGCAGGATGCGTCGGGCGTGTACCAGTGGAACGTGATTCTGCAGGGCACCGATGCCGAGACGGTGTTCTTCGATTATTGAGTGAACACATAACTTGTGGCGAGGGAGCTTGCTCCCGCTGGCTTGCGAAGCGAGCCCAAACCCGGCTATCACGGTAAATCAGGCAGACCACATTGGCCGATTTTACGACTGCTTCGCAGCCGAGCGGGAGCAAGCTCCCTCGCCACAAGAGGTTGTGTTGGCTTCAGCTGTTGCATCTGCGGATCGGGATTGTTGCAAAGTGTGTCTAGACTCTCACTGTCCCCATTGAGTGAAAAAACAATGACAACACCCACAGCTCCTATAGCTCTTTATACGGGCGAAGAACGCAACAAGCGGATCTTCGCTATTGTCGGTGCCTCGTCCGGCAACCTGGTCGAATGGTTCGACTTCTACGTCTACGCCTTCTGTGCGATCTATTTCGCACCTGCCTTTTTCCCGTCCGATAACCCTACGGTGCAGTTGGTCAACACCGCTGGCGTGTTTGCCGCCGGGTTCCTGATGCGACCGATTGGTGGCTGGATTTTCGGGCGCTTGGCGGACAAGCACGGGCGCAAGAATTCGATGTTGATCTCGATTCTGATGATGTGCTTCGGCTCGCTGCTGATCGCTTGCCTGCCGACCTACAACAGCATCGGGGTCTGGGCACCTATCCTGCTGCTGTTCGCCCGTTTGCTGCAAGGCTTGTCGGTGGGCGGTGAGTACGGCACGACCGCGACCTACATGAGTGAAGTGGCGCTCAAGGGCCAACGCGGGTTCTTCGCCTCGTTCCAGTACGTGACCCTGATCGGCGGTCAGTTGCTCGCGGTGTCGCTGGTGGTGATCCTGCAACAGTTCCTCACCGAAGATGACCTGCGTGCCTACGGCTGGCGGATACCCTTCGTGGTGGGTGCCATGGCGGCGCTGGTTTCGCTGTATCTGCGTCGTTCGCTGAAAGAAACCACCAGCAAGGAAATGCGCGAAAACAAGGACGCCGGCAGCATCAGCGCGTTGTTTCGCGACCATAAAGCCGCGTTCATCACCGTGCTTGGTTACACCGCTGGTGGCTCGCTGATTTTCTACACCTTCACCACGTACATGCAGAAGTACCTGGTGAACACCGCCGGCATGCCGGCCAAGACCGCCAGCTACATCATGACCGGCGCGCTGTTCCTCTATATGTGCATGCAGCCGATTTTCGGCATGCTCGCCGACAGGATCGGCCGGCGTAACTCGATGCTCTGGTTCGGCGCCCTCGGCACGTTGTTCACCGTACCGATCCTGTTGAGCCTGAAAAGTGTCAGCAGTCCGTTCCTGGCCTTTGTGTTGATTACTCTGGCGCTGGTGATCGTCAGTTTCTACACCTCGATCAGCGGTTTGGTAAAAGCCGAAATGTTCCCGCCGGAAGTGCGTGCGCTAGGTGTCGGCCTGGCGTATGCGGTGGCGAATGCGATCTTCGGTGGTTCGGCGGAATATGTGGCCTTGAGCCTCAAGGCCGTGGGCATGGAAAACTCCTTCTACTGGTACGTTACGGTGATGATGGCGGTGGCATTCCTGTTCAGCCTGCGCCTGCCGAAACAGCCGAAGTATCTGCAGCAAGACCTTTGATCTTCACGCGCGGGTCGCAAAGGCCCGCGCCTTCAGGAACTGTTTATGAACCAGCGACCGGGCAATCAATTGTTCGATGCCTATTTCACTGCCCGCGATATGCGTGAGGTGTTCTGCGATCAGGGCCGTGTCCAGGCCATGCTCGATTTCGAAGCGGCACTTGCCCGGGCCGAAGCGCGGGTCGGGATGATTCCGTCGAGTGCTGTCGCGCCGATTGAAGCGGCTTGTCGTGCCGGGCTTTACGACTTTGCGGCGTTGGGCGAGGCGATTGCCACGGCCGGTAATTCGGCGATTCCGTTGGTCAAGGCGCTGGGTAAACAAATTGCGGCCACCGATGTCGAAGCCGAACGCTATGTGCATCTGGGCGCGACCAGCCAGGACGTGATGGACAGCGGCCTGGTGCTGCAACTACGCCGGGCGCTGGAACTGATCGAAGGAGACTTGGCACAACTGGGGCAGACCCTAGCGTCCCAGGCCCAGCGCTACGCGACCACGCCATTGGCCGGACGCACCTGGCTGCAGCATGCGACGCCAGTCACCCTCGGTATGAAGATCGCCGGCTGGCTGGGGGCGGTGACCCGCAGTCGCCAACGCTTGGCCGAACTCAAGCCGCGCCTGCTGGTGCTGCAATTCGGCGGTGCGTCCGGAACCCTTGCGGCCCTAGGCGACCAGGCCATGCCGATAGCCCGGTCGCTGGCCGAAGAGCTGCAACTGACCTTGCCCGATCAGCCGTGGCACACCCAGCGCGACCGCGTGGTGGAGTTCGGCGCCGCGCTCGGACTGATCGCCGGCAGCCTCGGCAAGCTTGGGCGCGATATCAGCCTGTTGATGCAAACCGAGGCCGCCGAAGTGTTCGAACCCTCGGCGCCGGGCAAGGGCGGTTCCTCGACCATGCCGCACAAACGCAATCCGGTGGGCGCGGCGGTGTTGATCGGCGCGGCGACTCGCGTACCCGGTTTGCTCTCGACGCTGTTCAGCGCCATGCCCCAGGAACACGAACGCAGCCTCGGCCTGTGGCATGCCGAGTGGGAAACCCTGCCGGAGATTTGCTGCCTGGTGTCGGGCAGCCTGCAGCAAGCGCTGTTGATCGCCAAAGGACTGGAAGTAGATGTCGAGCGCATGGCTCGCAATCTCGATTTGACCCAGGGCCTGGTGCTCGCCGAAGCAGTGAGCATCGTCCTCGCGCAGCGGGTTGGGCGCGATACCGCGCATCATCTGCTGGAACAATGCTGCAAACGCGCCGTGGCCGAACAACGTCACCTGCGCGCGGTCCTCGGCGACGAACCGCAAGTGACCGCCGAACTGTCGGCGGCTGAACTCGAACATCTGCTGGACCCCGCCCACTATCTCGGTCAGGCCAAAACCTGGGTCGAGCGGGCGGTGGCTGAACATTCTGCATTGACTGCCTGAAGGAGACTTGCTGTGGCTTTTGTACAACTCGCCGAGGGCGAACTGCATTACCAACTCGATGGACCGGTCGATGCGCCGGTGCTGGTGCTGTCCAACTCCCTGGGCACGGACCTGCACATGTGGGACGCGCAGATCCCGGCGTTCACCGAGCATTTTCGCGTGCTGCGTTTCGACACCCGTGGTCACGGCCAATCGCTGGTGACGCCGGGCCCGTACAGCATCGAGCAGCTGGGCCACGACGTGCTGGCGCTCCTGGACGCGTTGCACATTGAACGCGCGCATTTCTGCGGATTGTCCATGGGCGGGCTGATCGGCCAGTGGCTAGGTATCAACGCCGGTGAGCGCCTGAACAAACTGATCGTGTGCAATACCGCAGCGAAAATCGGCGATCCGTCAGTGTGGAACCCGCGCATCGAAACGGTGCTGCGTGATGGTCAGGCGGCCATGGTTGCCCTGCGCGATGCATCGATTGCCCGCTGGTTCACCCCGGACTTCTCCGAAGCCAACCCGGCGGCGGCCAAGCAGATTACCGACATGCTCGCGGCCACTTCCCCACAGGGCTATGCAGCCAACTGTGCAGCCGTGCGCGATGCCGATTTCCGCGATCAATTGTCGTCGATCAAGGCGCCGCTGCTGGTCATCGCTGGCACCGAAGACGCGGTGACGCCACCGTGCGGCGGACACTTCATTCAGGAACATGTGCCGGGCGCCGAGTACGCCGAGTTCTATGCCGCGCATTTGTCCAACGTCCAGGCCGGCAGCGCGTTCAGCGAGCGGGTACTGGCGTTTCTGTCGGCTGATTGAGGGTATTGCTGTGGATGAGAAACAACGTTACGACGCGGGGATGGAAGTCCGTCGCGCGGTCCTCGGCGACGCCCACGTCGACCGCAGCCTGACCACCCTGACCGAGTTCAACTCGGAGTTCCAGGAGATGATCACCCGCCACGCCTGGGGTGACATCTGGACCCGCCCGGGCCTGCCGCGCCACACCCGCAGCCTGATCACCATCGCCATGCTGATCGGCATGAACCGCGAGGGCGAACTCAAACTGCACCTGCGCGCCGCCGCCAACAACGGCGTCAGCCGTGGCGAGATCAAGGAAGTGATCATGCAGAGCGCAATCTACTGCGGGATTCCGGCGGCCAATGCGACGTTCCACCTGGCCGAGTCGGTGTGGGATGAGTTGGGGGTTGAGTCGCGGGAGTAAGCTATATAGCGGTGAACAACCTGTGGGAGCGAGCTTGCTCGCGATGGCGGTGTAACAGTCAATGTAGATGTTGAATGTTACGACCTCATCGCGAGCAAGCTCGCTCCCACATTTGTTTTGTGTTTACAGCAGGCTGATCGGATAGCTGATGATCACGCGGTTCTCATCGAACTCGTTGTTGCTGTAGTCGCGGCGGATGGTCGAGTTGCGCCATTTCAGGTTCAGGTCCTTCAGCGCACCGCTTTGCACGGTGTAGCCCAGTTCACTTTCGCGTCCCCATTCCTTGCCGTCGGTGATAGTGCCGGTGTGCACATTGTCACCGCTGATGTAGCGGTTCATCAGGGTCAGGCCCGGTACGCCCACGGCGGCGAAATTGTAGTCGTGGCGCACTTGCCAGGATTTCTCCTGGGCATTGTCGTAGCTGGAGTTGTAGCTGTCGTTGGCCAGTGTCCCGCCGCTGGTGCCGTTGACCCGCATCCAGGCGTTGTCGCCAGTTAGTTTTTGCAGGCCGACGTAGAACGTGTTGCCGCCGTACTTGGCCGAAAACAGGCCATACATTGTCTTGTTGTCCAGCTCGCCGGCCCGGGCGCTGCCGTCATCCTTGCCGTAGAAGAAGCCCAGGTTGGCGCCCAGGGTCCAGTCGCCAAGCGGTTGGCTGTGGATCAGATTGATGAATTGCTGGCTGTAGATGTCCTTGAGCTCGGCATTCCACAGGCCGACCTGGGTGCGCTTGTCGTTGAACACGTACTCGCCGCCCTGGAAGTTGAAACGGTCGGAGGTGAACGCGGCTTTGCCGGTCATCGACATGTCGTTCATGCTGCTGTCGTCCCGTGGGCTGTTCTGGCGGAACTGGCCGCCGTAGAGCGTCAGGCCATTGATTTCCTTCGACGTGATCTGGCCGCCCCGGAAGGTTTGCGGCAGCGAACGACCGTCGTCCGAACGCAGGATTGGCAGCACCGGCATCCACTCGCCGACTTTGACTTCGGTCTGCGACAGCTTGGCCTTGAACGCCACGTTGGTGCGGCCAAAGTTGTCTGCCGGGCGACCGTCATGATCCAGCGGCAGCAGTTGCGTACCGCCTGTGCCTTTGCCGCCGTCGAGCTTCACCGAATACAAACCGAGCACATCCATGCCGAACCCGACGGTGCCTTGGGTGAAACCGGACTTGGCGTCGAGGATGAAACTCTGCGTCCATTCTTCTGCCTTGCCCTGGGCCTTGGTCGGGTTGGTGAAGTTGCGGTTGATGTAGAAGTTGCGCAGGTTCAGGTTGACCTTGGCCCCTTCGACAAAACCCGACTCCTCGGCGTAGGCGGGCAGGGCCGCGCTGGCCAGGGCCAAGGCGATCAGGCTGGGAACGAAGTACTGCGCGGTGGAAGACGTCATGAGCTCGGGTCTCTCTAATTCTTGGGGATGAAGCGAGGTGATGCCGCAACCCGGGGTTGCAGACGAGTATTCGAAATCAGCACAAAACGAAGCGGGTCAGCCGGAGAGGGCGGGGCGCGGGGGCATGGTGTCGAACCTGTTGTTATTGGTTTTGTGGTTCGGATGGTGCGGGGAATGTACTGGATGGTTCAATCGTAAAAAGCGGGTTTTGGGCGATTATCGAACGCAACATGACGCAGTGTTTTATGGTGTCAGCACTGGCCTCATCGCGAGCAGGCTCGCTCCCACATTCGACTGCATTCTATCTGCAGGAAATCGGTTACCTGTGGGAGCGAGCCTGCTCTCCATGGGGCCATAACTGACGAGACAACTTTTCAGGCAGCCAACAAAAAGCCCACCAATCGGTGGGCTTCGTGTTTTCACTGCGCTATCAGAAGTACTTCATCTTCGGCGCTTCTTCTTTCAACGGCTCGTTCTTCGCGGTCTGTTCGTTCCAGCCACCACCCAGGGCCTTGTACAGGTTGACCTGGCTGACCAGCTGCGCCAGACGGTCAGTGATCAACACTTGCTGCGCACTGAACAGCTGACGCTGGGCATCGAGGAAGGTCAGGTTGCTGTCGACACCGATACGGTAACGACGCTCGGCCAGGCGGTAGTACTCCTGGTTGGCACTGACGAAATCTTTCTGTGCCTGCAACTGCTGGACATAGGTCTGGCGGGCGGCCAGGCCGTCGGCGACTTCCTGGAAGGCCGTTTGAATGGACTTCTCGTAGTTCGCCACGCCGATGTCTTTCTGGATTTTCGAGTAATCCAGGCTGGCGCTCAAGGCGCCGGCGTTGAAGATCGGCAGGTTGATCTGCGGCTGGAACAGCCACGTGCCCGAACCACCCTTGAACAGACCGGACAGGTCCGGGCTCAAGGTCCCGGCATTGGCCGTCAGGCTGATGCTCGGGAAGAACGCAGCCCGCGCCGCGCCGATGTTGGCGTTGGCGGCCTTCAGGTTGTACTCGGCCTGAAGGATGTCCGGACGACGATGCAGCAGGTCCGACGGCAGGCCGGGCGGAACGTCGCTCAGCAGGTCGTCGTCAAGCGGTTTGGCCGCTTGCAGGTTGGCCGGGACGCCGGTGCCGAGCAGCAGCACCAGGATGTTCTCGTCCTGGGCGACCTGACGGGTGTACTTGGCCAGTTGCGCACGGGCGTTTTCCACCGAGGTGCGCGACTGTGCCAGGTCCAGGGCCGAGGCGACGCCGACTTCGTTGCTGCGGGCGGTGAGCTTGTAGCTCTCCTCGAAGGCGGCCAGGGTGTCCTGGGTCAGCTTGTACAGTTCCTTGTCGGCCTGCCAGGTCAGGTAGGCATTGGCCACACTGGCCACCAGGCTGATCTGCGTGCTGCGGCGGCCTTCTTCAGTGGCGAAGTACTTCTGCAGCGCCTCTTCGTTCAGGCTGCGAACCCGGCCAAACAGGTCGAGTTCATAGGCGCTGACACCCACCGTTGCCGAGTAGGAACTGGTGATGCCGGCTTGACCGGTCTGCGAAGCGTCAGTCGGAACGCGCTGACGGCTGCCTGTGCCGTTGGCCGAGACGGCCGGGAACAGATCGGCACGGGAGATGCGGTATTGAGCCGCAAATGCGTCGATGTTCAGGGCCGCGACACGCAGGTCACGGTTGTTTTCCAGGGCCACCTGGATCAGCTGTTGCAGCGCCGGGTCATGGAAAAACTGCTTCCAGCCCTGCTCGGCAGCCGCTTGCGCCGGTGCCTGGGCCGGCGAGTACGCCAGGCCCTGCGGGTACTGGCCCGCCACCGGCGCTTCGGGCTGCTGATAATCAGGTATCAGCGAGCAGCCACCGAGGACGAAGGCGGCGACTGCCAGGGAGAGTAGCGACTTGCTCATTAGCCAGCCTCTTTAGGAGTTTCAGTAGCGTCATCCTGGTCGGCGATTTTGCGCTGGCCTATGGACGACACGGTGACGAAGAACAGCGGGACCCAGAAGATCGCCAGCACAGTCGCCGTGATCATACCGCCGATCACGCCGGTACCGATTGCATGCTGGCTACCGGAACCTGCGCCCGTGGATATCGCCAGTGGTACCACACCGAGGACGAAGGCGAGCGAGGTCATGATGATCGGTCGCAGACGCATGCGGCAGGCTTCAATTGCCGCATCGCGCAGGCTACGCCCTTGTTCGTGTAGTTCCTTGGCAAATTCGACAATCAGAATGGCGTTTTTCGCCGCCAGACCGATAGTCGTCAACAAACCTACCTGGAAGTACACGTCGTTGGACAAACCGCGAAGGCTGGTGGCCATCAGTGCACCGATGATCCCCAGCGGCACCACCAACATCACCGCGATCGGAATCGACCAGCTTTCATACAACGCCGCCAGACACAGGAACACCATCAGCAGCGACAGGGCGTACAGCGCCGGTGCTTGCGAACCGGACAGACGCTCTTCGTACGACAGACCGGTCCAGGAAATGCCGACGCCCGCCGGCAGTTTCTTGGCAATGGCTTCTACTTCGAGCATGGCTTCACCGGTGGAATAGCCTGGCGCCGGGGCACCGAGGATTTCCATCGCTTCCACGCCGTTGTAACGGGCCAGTTTCGGTGAACCGTAAATCCACTCGCCCTTGGCGAACGCCGAGAACGGAACCATGGTGCCGGTGGCGTTGCGCACGTACCACTTCTGCAGGTCTTCAGGGCCCATGCGAGCGCCTGGCTGGCCTTGCACGTATACCTTCTTCACCCGACCACGGTCGATGAAGTCGTTGACGTAGCTACTGCCCAGGGCAATCGACAGGGTGTTGTTGATGTCGGCGATGGTAATGCCCAGGGCACTGGCCTTCTCGTCATCGATTTCCAGCTGGTATTGCGGTTCGTCGTTCAGGCCGTTCGGACGCACCTGGGTCAGAATCTTGCTTTGTGCGGCCATGCCGAGGAACTGGTTGCGCGCTTGCATCAGTTTTTCGTGGCCGATACCGGCGCGGTCCTGCAGGAACACGTCGAAACCGGTGGCGTTACCCAGTTCCAGTACCGCCGGTGGTGCGAAAGCGAACACCATGGCATCGCGGAAGGTGAAGAAGTGCTGCTGGGCACGGGCCGCCACCTTGAACACGTTGTTGTCGGCGTTACGTTCGTCCCACGGACGCAGCATGATGAACGCCATACCCGAGCTCTGGCCACGGCCGGCGAAGTTGAAGCCGGTCACGGTAAACACCGAGTTCACCGCATCGCCTTCGCCGCCATCCTTGCCAGGGCGCAGCAGGAATTCACGCATTTCGTCGACGACCACCTGGGTGCGCTGGGCCGTGGAGCCGGCAGGCGTCTGCACCTGGGCGAACAGTACACCTTGGTCTTCTTCCGGCAGGAACGCCGTTGGAATGCGGGTGAATAGCCAGATCATACCGACGACGATGATCAGGTAGGCCAGCAGGTACGGGGCCTTGTGCGCGAGCATGTTGCCCACGCCGCGCTCGTAGCTGCGTACGCCGCGGTCGAAATTGCGGTTGAACCAGCCAAAGAAACCGCGTTTCGGGGTGCCGTGCTCGCCTTTCCGGATCGGCTTGAGCATGGTGGCGCAGAGCGCCGGGGTGAAGATCAGTGCAACCAGTACCGACAGGGCCATGGCCGAGACGATGGTGATCGAGAACTGCTTGTAGATCACACCGGTGGAACCGCTGAAGAACGCCATGGGCAGCAGCACCGCCGACAACACCAAGGCGATACCCACCAGTGCGCCCTGGATCTGGCCCATGGATTTCTTGGTGGCTTCCTTGGGTGACAGGCCTTCTTCGCTCATCACCCGTTCGACGTTTTCCACCACGACGATGGCGTCGTCGACCAGCAAACCGATGGCCAGCACCATACCGAACATGGTCAGGGTGTTGATGCTGAAACCGGCTGCCGCGAGGATCCCGAATGTACCCAGCAATACTACCGGCACGGTCATCGTGGTGATGATGGTGGCACGGAAGTTCTGCAGGAACAGGAACATCACCAGGAACACCAGCGCGACCGCTTCGACCAGGGTGTGAACCACGCCCCTGATCGATTCCGTTACTACCGGCGTGGTGTCGTACGGGAACACCACTTCCATCCCTTGCGGGAAGAAGGGTTTGAGGCTGTCGATGGTCGTGCGCAAAGCCTTGGCGGTATCGAGCGCGTTGGCACCTGTAGCCAGTTTCACCGCCAGGCCGGAAGCCGGGGCGCCGTTGAACTGGGCGTTGATGCTGTAGTTCTCACCACCCAGACCGACTTCGGCGACATCCTTGAGGCGAACCTGGGAACCGTCCTTGTTGACCTTGAGCAGGATCTTGTCGAATTGCTCCGCGGTCTGCAGGCGGGTTTTGCCGATGATGGTCGCGTTCAGCTGGGTGCCGGGCAGGGCAGGCAGGCCGCCGAGCTGGCCGGACGATATCTGGACGTTTTGCGCGGCGATAGCGGTCTTGACGTCGATCGGGGTCAGGTTGAAGTTGTTCAACTTGGCCGGGTCGAGCCAGATACGCATGGCGTACTGGGAACCGAACACCTGGAAGTCACCGACACCGGCGGTCCGCGAGATCGGGTCCTGCATGTTCGACACGATGTAGTTGGACAGGTCGTCCTTGGTCATGCTGCCGTCACGCGACACCACGCCGATCACCAACAGGAAGTTCTTCACCGCCTTGGTGACGCGGATACCCTGTTGCTGCACTTCTTGCGGCAGCAGCGGGGTGGCCAGGTTCAGCTTGTTCTGGACCTGAACCTGCGCGGTGTCGGAGTTGGTGCCTTGCTCGAAGGTCGCGGTAATGGTCATGGTGCCGTCGGAGTTACTTTCCGACGAGACATAACGCAGGTTGTCGATACCGTTGAGCTGTTGCTCGATCACCTGAACCACGGTGTCCTGAACCGTTTGTGCCGAAGCACCCGGGTAGGCCACGGAGATGGCGATCGCTGGAGGCGCAATGCTCGGGTACTGGTTGATCGGCAACCGGAGGATCGATAGTGCCCCGACCAACATGATCACCAGGGCAATTACCCAGGCGAAAATCGGACGGTCGATAAAAAATTTCGACATGGTTTACTCCCCTTTGCCGCCAGAGGCTTTATCAGCTGCCTGGGCGGGGGCCGGGTTCGTTACGGCTACGTTGGTCGCTTCACTGGCCTTGACTTCGACGCCAGGTTTGACGAATTGCAGACCTTCGGTGATCAGGCGATCGCCAGCCTTCAGGCCGTCTTCGATCAGCCATTGATTGCCGACGGTGCGGTTGGCCTTGAGTTGACGCAGTTCGACCTTGTTGTCCGGGCCGACAACCAGTGCGGTTGGCGTCCCCTTGAGGTCGCGGGTCACGCCTTGTTGCGGGGCCAGGATCGCCGCGCTGTTCACACCGGCCAGCAACTTGGCGTGCACGAACATGCCTGGCAGAAGGGTGTGGTCAGGGTTCGGGAAAATGGCACGCAGGGTGACGGAACCGGTGGTCTGGTCAACCGAGATTTCGGAGAATTCCAGCTTGCCGTCCAGCTTGTATTCGCTGCCGTCTTCGAGGGTCAGCTTGACCGAGGCGGCGTTATCGCCAGCCTTTTGCAGGCGACCGCTTTCCAGCTCACGGCGCAGTTGCAACAGCTCGACCGAGGACTGCGTCACGTCGACGTAGATCGGGTCGATTTGCTGGATTACCGCCATCGCGTCGACCTGAGCATTGCTCACCAGCGCGCCTTCGGTCACCGAGGAGCGGCCGATGCGGCCGGTCAGCGGGGCATAGACCTTGGTGTAGCGCACGTTGATCTGTGCGGTTTGCAGCGAGGCTTCCGATTGCAGGCGGTTGGCCACGGCGGTGTCGTATTCCTGACGGCTCACAGCCTGCTCATCGACCAGTTGCTTGTAGCGGTCGGAAATCGACTTGGTCGAACGCAGGTTGGCTTCGGCGCTGGCGAGCGTTGCTTCATAGATCGACGGGTCGATCTGATAGAGCTGTTGGCCGGCCTTGACGTCGCTGCCTTCCTTGAACAGGCGCTTGAGAATGATGCCGTTGACCTGCGGGCGGACTTCGGCAATGCGGAACGCACTGGTACGGCCGGGCAGATCGGATGTCAGGGTGAAAGCTTGCGGTTGCAGAGTCACGACGCCGACCTGAGGCGGTGGGGCGGCCGGTGCTGCCTCTTCCTTTTTGCATCCGCTGAGTAGCGATGCCAGGGCGACGGCGGCGACCAGAGCGGTAACAGCTGGCTTGAATTGCATGAAAATCCTCGGGTCAGGCGCGCAAGGTGCGCACTAGAAAGGTGGAAGGTTGAAAAATGTTTGCCGAGTAGATAAGTAGCTTACTAAGGAATATACTTACGTACATGGCTGTTTGTAAATACCCAGGCTGTGTACTCACGCCGTTACACAAGCCGTTGAAAGGTTGGAATTGTAGGCCGGGGACGAACCCCCAGAACGTTCGCCCCACTTTTATTCAGCCGATGTTCAGGCATCGCTGAAGCACCCTGATTGAGGTTGTACTGCCATGGTCCGTCGTACCAAAGAGGAAGCTCAGGAAACCCGCGCGCAAATTCTCGTGGCGGCCGAAAAGGCCTTTTTCGAGCGAGGCGTGGCGCGCACGACCCTGGCGGACATCGCGACCCTGGCCGGCGTCACTCGAGGGGCCATCTACTGGCATTTCAGCAACAAGGCGGATCTGGTGCAGGCCATGCTCGACACCCTGCATGAGCCCCTGGAAGAAATGGCCAAGGCCAGCGAGAGCGAAGACGAACTCGATCCCCTGGGCTGCATGCGCAAGCTGTTGATTCATTTGTTTCATCAAATTGCGCTGGACCCGAAAACCCGACGCATCAATGAGATTCTTTTTCATAAGTGCGAATTCACCGATGAAATGTGCGACCTGCGCCAACAACGGGTATCAGCCAGCCTCGAATGCAATGTGCGGATCGGCCTGGCCCTGAGTAATGCCGTGAATCGTGGCCAGTTGCCGGAAAATCTCGACACTGCCCGCGCCGCGATCAGCCTGCATGCTTATATTGATGGCATCCTGTATCAGTGGTTGCTGGCCCCCGCCAGTTTTGAATTGCACACCGAAGCCGAGCGTTGGGTCGATACCGGGCTGGATCTGTTGCGCTTCAGCCCCAGCCTGCGCAAATAAAGCAAAATGCGTAATCGACGTCTTCTGTGTCAACCGTTGAAGCCGAAGATGAACAGTTCTTCACGCGCCCTTCGACAATGGGGTGCTTTTATATACTTACACTCGGCACGTTGACAGGTAGCAAGCTCAGTAATTTGTAGGGAATTTGTGTCGAGACTGTGAGCGAATGGTAGTCGCCCGTTTTTTTCACCGTGCGGACATCAGTTTGTGAACTGATACCGGGGTGGAGGGCGGTCGGAGGGCGTGGCGCAGAGGCCGGGACGTTCCCCTCCGATTTATTACGATGTCTATTTACTGATACTAAAGTTAACCGTGTAGCTGAAGGGTGGCCTTGTCATCTTTTTTGAGATTGTCGCGTTGCATTTGTACTGGCCATTTCCTGATGGTTCGACTGTTGCCTTCCAGTCAGGTTTGTAGTCAGGCTCTAAAACGCCGTAACCAACTGGAGCCGCCATCCGGGTTTTCAGTCGGCATCGATAACCGTGCACTTCATATACCAGGTCGAGACTGACAGGTTCAACTTTTTGCCTGCGAGGTTGCCAGCCTGTTTTGTCGAGTGTAAAAGGTCTGGAATAGGGTATGTCGAGGATTTCTTTGGTGCCTGGCCCGACATTAAACGTTATCAAGGGACCATTCAGCGGAACTTCCAAGCCCGAAATGCTCTTCAGTTTTAACGTGCCGAAAGTGTTGTTCGACAGTTTGAGGGTGATGACGGTGTCGGTCATGCTGTTTGCATTGATTGAGTAAAATAAAAGCATTGCAAGTATTGACAACTTGTAAGTGTGCATTTTGGTTGCTCGTAGATGGGAGGTGCGGGGGGTTATTCCATGGTGAACTCAATGCTCATACTATTTGGGTAACTGTTTTGCACTTCGAGAATTTCAGTTGAACAGTCAGCCGCTTCAGTTCCCGTTGATTTGCCATTGCCCGACCAGTGGGGCACTCGTTCGGCGTCGTCTCCTTGTTTTTCCAGTCTGACTTCAATGGACGCCGTGTATAGGCATTCCTTGTTTCCCGAAACGTAGGCAAATGTTTCTGTCAGCTCGGTCGCTTTGCCGAAAGCAATAGAACTGAAGAAATTCGGAAAGTCAGCTGCATACTCATATCGGCCCTTGGCGGGGACATCGAACTCACTGATGGGGTAGGAGGAGTTGCTTTGTTTTTTTGTAGGCTTTGAAAGCTTCATTGTGCTGTTTGTGAGGTTTTTAAAGTGGTAGTGAATAGTCGTTGTGTCCGGGTCTTTGGATTGAATGAGTGGCTTTTGCTTTTCATTTGAAGCAAAGCTGGAGCTGCTTGTTATGAGGGCGAGTGTTAGCCCGGTTAGAGTAGGCTTTATGTGTTTTGCGAGTGAAGGCATTGGCTTAATTCCATTTAAGTAGTGCTTGGGTGTCAATGGGTTTAAGTCATTGTTGTTCGTGAGGGGCGGTTATTCAATAAGCGGACTGAAGTGAGTTGTTAACTTATCTTGCTTGATGTGGGCAGAGTGCTTGATGGAGGGGCGCGGTGGGGTGGGTTTTTTAGTAGAAATTGTATTGTTTGATTTTTACGGAAAAAAAAGGCCTCGGCGCAAGAGCGCGGAGGCCTTTGAAACAAGCAGGTGTTAATTACAGCGTCGGGTAGTCGATGTAACCGACCGGGCCCTTGGCGTAGAACAGTTCCGGACGCGCTTCGTTCAGCGGCGCGTCAGCCTGCAAACGTGCCGGCAGGTCAGGGTTGGCAATGAAAGGTACGCCGAAGGCGACTGCATCGGCCTTGCCACTGGCGAGCAACGCGTTGGCGCTGTCCTTGGTGAAGCGCTCGTTGGCAATGTAGGGGCCGCCGAAGGCTTCCTTGAGTTGTGGACCGAGGCTGTCGGCACCTTCTTTCTCGCGCGAGCAGATGAAGGCGATGCCACGCTTGCCCAGTTCGCGAGCGACGTAGGTGAAGGTTTCGGTCAGGTTGTCGTCACCCATGTCATGCAAGTCGGCGCGTGGCGACAGGTGCACGCCCACAAGGCCGGCACCCCAGATTTCGATGGCCGCGTCAGTCACTTCCAGCAGCAGGCGGGCACGGTTTTCCAGGGAGCCGCCGTAGTTGTCGGTGCGCTGGTTGGTGCTGCTTTGCAGGAACTGGTCGAGCAGGTAACCGTTGGCGGCATGGATTTCCACACCGTCGAAACCGGCAGCCTTGGCGTTTTCGGCACCGACGCGGTAAGCGTCGACGATGTCGGCGATTTCAGCGGTTTCCAGGGCGCGTGGCACAGGGAAGTCGGCCAACGGACGCACCAGGCTGACGTGGCCCTTTGGCTGGATGGCGCTCGGGGCGACCGGGGTTTCATCGTTCAGGTACAAACCGTGGGAAATGCGACCCACGTGCCACAACTGCAGGAAGATCTTGCCGCCCGCGCCGTGGATAGCCTTGGTCACGTTGGACCAGCCACGCACCTGATCGTTGGACCAGATGCCCGGGGTGTCCGGGTAGCCAACACCCATCGGCGTGACCGAAGTGGCCTCGCTGAGGATCAGCCCGGCGGAGGCGCGTTGCACGTAGTACTCGGCCATCAGCGCGTTGGGCACGCGACCTTCATCGGCGCGGCAGCGGGTCAGCGGCGCCATGATGATGCGGTTGGCCAACTCGAGGTCGCCCAGTTTGATCGGATCGAAAATAGTCGTCATTTAATGCAACCCTCGTGAGGTAATGGTTGATCAGTTGGTAGCAGGGGCCAGATCGGGATTGCCGCTCTGACGGAAAGTAATCAGGGTCACCAGCAGGGCGAGTACCGCCAGTACGGCTGCCGCGAGCGGCACGCTGGTCAGGCCGAAGCCGTGGGCGATCACACTGCCGCCGACCCAGGCACCCAAGGCGTTGCCGATGTTGAAAGCGCCGATGTTCAGGGTCGACACCAGGTTCGGTGCGGCCTTGCCGAAGGTCACCACGTTCACTTGCAACGCAGGCACGGCGGCGAAGCACGCGGTGGCCCAGAGGAACAGGGTGATTTCGGTCGGGATCAGCGCGACGCTGGTCCAGGTCAGCACGGTGGACACCACGGCCATGGTGATGAACACGCCGATCAGCGTCGCTGCCATGCCTTTGTCGGCCAGCTTGCCGCCGATGATGTTGCCGACGGTCAGGCCCAGGCCGATGAGCATCAATGTCCAGGTCACGCCACGGGGCGAGACGCCGGTGACTTCGCCGAGCAGCGGCGCGACGTAGGTGAACAGGGTGAACACCGAGGCGGCGAACAGCGCGGTCATGCTCAGGGACAGCCAGATGCCGCCGCCCTTGAGTGCGGCCAGTTCGGCGCGCATGTCGAGTTTTTCTTCATCGCGCTTGGCCGGCAGGAAGCGGATCAGACCGATCAGTGCGATCACACCGATCACGGTCACGGCCCAGAATGTCGAACGCCAGCCGGCCTCCTGGCCGAGGGCGGTGCCCAGCGGTACGCCGAGGACGTTGGCCAGGGTCAGGCCGGTGAACATCAGGGCCACGGCCGAAGCGCGTTTGTTCGCAGGCACCAGGCCGGCGGCTACCACTGAACCGATACCGAAGAAGGCGCCATGGCACAGGGCGGTGACCACACGGGCGAACATCAGCACGTTGTAGTCGCCGGCCACTGCGCAAAGCAGGTTGCCGACAATGAAAATGCCCATCAACGCCACCAGGGCTGCCTTGCGCGGCAGTTTGGCGGTGGCCAGCGCCATGAACGGCGCGCCGATGGCCACGCCCAGGGCGTAACCGGTCACCAGCCAGCCGGCACCGGGAATCGATACACCGAGGTCAGCTGCCACGTTGGGCAGCAGGCCCATGATGACGAACTCGGTGGTGCCGATGGCGAAGGCGCTCAAGGCCAGGATGAGTAGCGAGAGGGGCATTGTTTAATTCCTTGTCGGCTGGCTGACGTGGGGGGCGTTCTCATTTGGTTTTCCCGGCGCTGTGTGAAAACCAATTGAGAACGCCCCCACAGGGTCAGAGCTCTTTACTGAAGGTTTTGAGGAACTCCTGAATGGTTTCCTCGTTGCGTTTGAAAAAATGCCACTGGCCGACTTTGCGGCTGCTGATCAGGCCGGCGCGTTGCAGGGTCGCCAGGTGTGCGGACA
The DNA here is from genome assembly GCF_019956275.1 of Pseudomonas sp. GL-RE-26. Lineage (NCBI taxonomy): Bacteria > Pseudomonadati > Pseudomonadota > Gammaproteobacteria > Pseudomonadales > Pseudomonadaceae > Pseudomonas > Pseudomonas sp. GL-RE-26. The sequence continues at coordinate 11,150 of NZ_JAHBDI010000017.1, read as the reverse complement.
CCGTGGACTGCGACAGGCCGCAGCGTTGATCGATCTGCCCGGCGCAAACGCCGTGCTCGTTACTGTGGGACTGGTCGGGAAATTCGACGGTCGGGTCCTTGAGCCAGTGCAGGATTTCTCGTCGTACTGGGTGTGCCAGGGCTTTTATTATTTCGTCGAGATTGATGGTCATGATGTGGGCTCGTGATGTTTAAAACGCTATATCGCGATGAGGCGAACTTTAAATCGGTATTTCGCGATATACAAATATGATTTGGCTCTGACCAGCTCATATTTCGGTATATCGAGTTATAACGATATGGTGAGTGTAACAAAACAAGGGGGCAGTGCTAAGCTGCGCCCATGAACTATCTCGCACATCTTCACCTCGGTGGCCAGCGTCCCGGCCAGTTGCTCGGCAGTCTGTACGGCGATTTCGTCAAGGGACGGCTGCAAGGGCAGTTCGCTCCGGAAATCGAGAGGGCTATCCAGTTGCACCGCAGCATCGACGTGTTCACCGATCGCCATCCGCTGGTGGACGTCGCGCTGTCACGTTTCTCCCTGACCCGTCGTCGCTACGCGGGGATCGTGCTCGACGTGTTTTTCGACCATTGCCTGGCTCGTGACTGGACGCTGTACGCCGACCGGCCGCTGGAGTTGTTCACTTCAGACGTGTACCGCGTGCTGTCCAGCGAGCGACAACTGCCGGAGCGGCTGGCGAAGATTGCGCCGCACATGGTGGCCAATGACTGGTTGGGGTCGTATCAGGAATTCGAGGTGTTGGAGCAAGTGTTGCGCGGGATCTCGCGGCGCCTGAGCAGGCCGGAAGAGCTGGCGGCGGCGATGCAGGAGTTGCGGCGCTTGTATGAACCGTTGAGCGAGGACTTTCGGTTGTTCTATCCGCAGCTGCAGGATTTTGCCCGGAACTATCCAACACCATAAAACCTCTGTGGGAGCGAGCAAGCCCGCTCCCACAGGTTCGTCTTCAGTCTGAAATTGAATCAAGCCGCAATGGCAGGGCGCATCGGTGCGCGCTGAGGTTCAACAACAGTCCCGAACAACACCTTCTGCACCGCCTGCTGTGCCTCGAACGCCAGCGCCGCACGTTCCCGACCTTCGCACTCGATTGGCTTGAGCAGGTGAATCTCCACGCCGCCACGGTCATTGGCGAACAGACGCATCAAGTGCGAGAGCAGATCATCGTCGCCAATGAACGGCGCCAGCGCACAAGGCTGGCCGTCACGCAGATAACGAATCGCCACCGGCTGCATTGCCACTTCGGAATCGATGGCGGCGGACAGCAGGCGGCCGTGGAAGGTGCGCAGCGAGCGGCCATCGGTGGTGGTGCCTTCCGGGAACATCAGCAGAGGGTGTGCCTGTTCCAGGTGACGGGTCATCTGCTTGCGGATCAACTGGCTGTCACCCGAGCCACGGCGGATAAACAGGCTGCCGGCCTTGGCCGCCAACCAGCCGGCCACCGGCCAGGTGCGCACTTCGGCCTTGGACAAAAACGACAGCGGCGTGAGCATCCCCAGCAGCGGGATGTCGGTCCAGGACACGTGGTTGCTGACCCAGAGCATCGGGGTCTTCGGCAGCTCACCGTGGACGGTCACGTCGAAGGGCAGGGCGTTGCTCAGGCGGGCCATGAAAAACCGCGACCAGCGCTGACGACGCGCCATCGAATGGGCCATGCCCAGGCGCTCGAACACCCCGAACACGCTGGCCATGCCCAAGCCCAGCGTCACTACCAACAGCACTCGCGCGATTCGCGCGTACACCCGCAACCGGCTCATTACACAGCCGCCTTGAAGTGTTTGGCGTAGCGCGGGCAGAGTTCGTCGCGCTTGAGCAGGATGAACACGTCGGCAACCTGGAAGTCTTCGTCCCAGCATGGTTCGCCGCAGATCTTCGCGCCCAGACGCATGTAGGCCTTGAGCAGCGGTGGCATTTCGGCGATCACGTTCGACGGGATGGCCAGGCTCGGCAGCGGGTTTTTCGGCTCGGCGCGCAGGTGTTCGGTGCACAGGTAGCGTTCGCGCAGACGCTGCATGATCGCGTGGGCCTGCACGCCGCCATCCTGCATCGGAATGCTCGCGCAACCCATCAGGTAGCTGTAGCCGCCCTGGTTCAGGACTTCGGCCAATTCGCCCCAGAGCACGGCGATGGTGCCGCCATTGCGGTAGGCCGGGTCGACGCAGGTGCGACCGATTTCCAGGATCGGGCCTTGCAGGTGCACAAGGCCGTGGAGGCTGAATTCTTCTTCGCTGTAGAATTTGCCCAGGCTGCTGGCAGCCGTGTGGTCGAGCAAACGGGTGGTCGCCACCAGACGGCCGGTATTCAAGTCACGCACGCCGATGTGGGCGCAGTGAACGTCGTAGTCATCCATGTCCAGACCCAGTTCCGCGCCTTTCAGCTTGGCGTTGAACTCACCGCTGAACACGTTGAAGCGCAAGGCCTGGGCCTCCTGCAATGCCTCGGCGCCCACCAGGCGTTCGGCTTGCAGGCGGCGTTCGTTGCCGGTGTCGCTGATGCGGGCGATCTGAGTCATGGTGAATCTCCGTGCGGGCTGCTCACCCGTCTTTGGGCTACAGCGAATCGACTTTCTTTGTCTAGCCGTGTTGTGCAAAGTCAGGCTATGTAGCCCCGGTGTCATCGCCATTAAGCTTTGGTGATGCTTATATGACAGCCCTCGAGGAGCCTCTTATGCCCTGGCAAACCCTGTTGAACCGCCGTGATCGCTTGCCCGCCAATCCGGATCTGGCCGAAGGTTTCGCGACCTTGTTGCAGCAGTTGGGCACGGTCACGCCGTTTGAATTGGCGGTGCTTGGCGGGCGGTTGATGGCGACGCCGGGGCTGGCGTTTCTGGTGGGGTATCAGGCGGCCTTGCGCATGCTCTGGCCGAGCGCGCCCCTGAGTCTGGGCGCGCTGTGCGCCACCGAACAGCGCAGCCTGCGCCCGGCCGACATGCAAACCCGACTGAGCGGTTTGCGCTTGAGCGGACGCAAGGATTTCGTCACCGCCGGTAATGCCGCCGACTGGCTGCTGGTGGCTGCGCGCAGCGAGGAGCCCGGCGTCGATCCACGCTTGAGCCTGGCGGTGATCTATCGCGATGAACCGGGTGTGCAGGTGGAAAAGCTGGCGCCGATCCCGTTGATGCCGGACATCAGCCATGGCAGCTTGTTTCTGGATAACGCGCTGTGCGAGTTGCTCGCAGGGGATGGTTGGGATGCGTACGTCAAACCGTTCCGCACGCTGGAAGACATCTATGTGCTGAGTGCGATGACGGCGTGGTTGTATGGCGTCGGCCAGGAATGCGATTGGCCACAAGGCTTGCAATTGCGGTTGCTGGGGTTACTGGCGGGGTGCGCGGAAACCAGCCGCCAGCCACCGACCCATCCGGCCGGGCATGTGTTGCTTGGCGGGTTGTTTGCGCAGTTCGAAGGGCTCAAGGCTGAGGTGAATGAAGCACTCGCCGAGGGGCCATCGGAGTGGGCGGCGATGTGGCAGCGGGATCAGGTGGTGATGGATTTGGCGGCTGGGGCTCGGGGCAAGCGGTTGGCCAAGGCAATGGCGGAATCTTCGCTGCACTGACTGGCCTCTTCGCGAGCAGGCTCGCTCCCACAGGGATCTCGCTCACACCAAAGATCCATTGTGGGAGCGAGCTTGCTCGCGATGGCGGCCTGTTTGGCAACATGAACTTCTGAATTGTCATCAACCTCGACTAGGCTCAGCAGGTTCAATCTCCGAGCCCCCGTCATGCCCAAAGGCTTGTCCCTGATTTTCCTGTTGTTGCTCAGCCTCACGGCCCAGGCTGAAAACTGGCCCGCCGAGCAATGGCCAACCGCCCCGACGCCAACCGGCCCGGCGCTTCAAGCCCTGGAGGCCTACGCCTTCCCATCCCGCGATGACACTACTCGCCAGGGCATTCGCACCGACGCCTTGCTGGTGATCCGCGACGGCCAGTTGATCTACGAACGTTACGCCGGCCCGACGACGGCCGAGACGCCGCACCTGACCTGGTCGATCAGCAAGAGCCTGATGGCCACGGTCCTCGGTGTGGCTTACGGTGAAGGCTTGTTCAAGCTCGGCGAGCCTGTGGCAAAGCTTTATCCGCCCCTGCAAAAATACCCCGACATGACCATGGCTGACCTGCTGCACTGGGCCTCGGGCCTGGACTGGCAGGAAGACTACGAATACGCACCGCTGAAGTCTTCGGTGGTGGCCATGCTCTACACCCGAGGTCACCACGACATGGCCGCGTTCACCGCATCCCATGATTCATACGCGGCGCCGGGTCAGGCGTTTCGCTACTCCAGCGGTGACAGCAACCTGTTGTCCGCCGCATTGAAAACCATCGTCGGCCCCGGCCGCTATCCGGACTATCCGTGGACTGCACTGTTCGAACCGCTGGGCATTCGTCATGCCGTGTGGGAAACCGATGGCACAGGCACTTTCGTTGCTTCGTCCTATGCCTACCTCACGGCACGGGACCTGGCGCGAGTTGGTCTGTTGATGGCCCGCGAGGGGCGCTGGGCAGACAAGCAACTGCTACCCAAGGACTGGGTGGCGTTCAACCGCGAGCCGTTCGCTCACTATCACGCCCATCAAGACGATGCCGTCCCCGGCGGCCAGTGGTGGCTCAATCGAGCCGTTGAGGGCGCGGCACGACCCTGGCCCGATGCCCCCGCCGACACCTTCGCCGCGTTGGGCCATTGGGGCCAGGCAATGTACGTGATCCCCAGTGAGCAGCTGGTGATCGTCCGTTACGGCGATGACCGTGACGGCAGTTACCGGCACAACCAATTGCTCCAGTTCGCGCTCAAGGCCTTTGCCGGGAAGGTGCAGCCATGAGCGGTTTCATACGCCGTCGAGCGGTCAGTTCCCTGTTGCTGATCCTGCTGATTGCCTTGCTTGGCTGGATCTGGCACGAGCGGGTGGCGCTGTGGGCGTTCCCCGACATCATCAGCGCCTACACCGCCAAGGAATACTGTTCGTGCCGCTACGTGATGAACAACGACGCCGAGTACTGCCACGGTTATGTGAAACAGTGGCTGCCCGCCAGCGGCTTTGCCGAAGACCCGGCCGGCAAACGTGTCACGGTCAGCGGCATGGGCCGCAGCAACAGCGCGGTGTGGATCGGCGAGCGCCAGGGCTGTCGCTTGCAGCCTTGAACACGAATAGATTCGTGGGTGAGGACAAGGCTTTTGTGGCGAGGGGGCTTGCCCCCGTTGGGTCGCGAAGCGGCCCCCCAAAACCATGCAACAGGTTCCATCAGGCAAACCGCAATGACAGGTTTTGCGACTGCTACGCAGTCGAACGGGGGCAAGCCCCCTCGCCACAAAGGCAGGTTTGGAGTAATAGACGGCTTGCAATGCGCTGAAGGCCAGTTAAGGTTCAGCACAGGTTTCTCTGCCTTACGAGTCTCTATGTTCAAGCGCTCCGCCCTCCGATTCCTCGTTTTTCTGCTGCTGACGGGTGCCGCATTGTCGGCCCGCGCCGACTGGTACCTCGACGGCGAGTCTTCGCGCCTGTCGTTTGTCAGCTCCAAGAATGCCAATGTCTGCGAAGTGCAACGCTTCCTGGTTCTGCACGGCAAGGTCGACCCCGAGGGGCTGGCGCAGGTGGAAATCGAGCTGGAGTCGATCAACAGCGGAATACCGTTGCGCGATGAGCGCATGCGCAAGGAACTGTTCCAGATCGACCGGTTTTCCGACGCCTTGATCACCACGAAAATCGATCTGCGCCCGATCAACGATCTCGCTCCCGGCGCACAGCTGGAGTTGCGCCTGCCGCTGACGGTCGACTTGCACGGCAAACAACACCAGTACCAGGCCGAACTGCTGGCGACCCGGCTCGATGACCGGCGCTTTCAGGTGGTGACCCTCGAACCGCTGGTGATCAATGCCGAGGATTTCGATTTGGCTCCAGGGTTGGAGGCGTTGCGCAAAATGGCCGGTCTGTCGGCGATCAGTCTTTCAGTACCGGTGAGTGCGGTACTGATATTCACGGCACGCTGACATGGCCGGAGCGATTTTTCCCTGGCGTGAAGGCAACCATTACGAACTGCTGGTCGACGGTCCGCAGTTTTTCCCGCGCATGCTGGTGGCGATTGCCCGGGCTGAAGAACAGGTCGAACTGGAGCTGTATCTGGTGGAGGCGGGTGCCTGCGCCGAAGCCATGGTCCAGGCCTTGGTGCAGGCCGCCGAGCGCGGTGTGCGAGTGCGCTGTCTGTTCGATGATTACGGCAGCCTCGCTTTCACCCTGACCTTGCGTCAGCGGCTGATGTCCGCCGGCGTGGAACTGCGTTTTTACAATCGCCTGAGCTGGCGCCGTTGGGTCGGCAACTTCTACCGCGATCACCGCAAGCTGTTACTGGTGGACCAGAGCCTGGCCGTGGTCGGCGGCACCGGTGTCACTGATGAATTCTGGACCCCGGGGGAAGACGTCAGCGAATGGCATGAAGTGATGGTGGAAATCACCGGTCCGCTGGTGCTCGACTGGCAACTGCTGTTCGATCGTCAGTGGATTGCCAACCGCCATCGACGGGCCTGGCGACCGGCCTCGCATTTCGGTCTGCCGCGCCTGCCACGGGTGCCGTCGATAGGCGAGGGCATGGGCCGGGTGGCGTATGCCGACGCCCGTCAACACCGGGACATTCTGCAATCGCTGGTGCGTGCCCTGAACAGCGGTCAGCGACGGATCTGGCTGGCCACGCCGTACTTTCTGCCGACCTGGAAAGTCCGCCGTTCCCTGCGCCGGGCGGCTGCCCGGGGTGTCGATGTGCGGTTGCTGTTGACCGGACCCCGTACCGATCACCCATCCGTGCGCTATGCCGGGCATCGCTATTACCCGCGACTGCTCAAGGCCGGGGTGAAGATTTTCGAGTACCAGCCGTGTTTCCTGCACCTGAAAATGGTCCTGGTCGATGAATGGGTGAGCATCGGCTCGTGCAATTTCGATCACTGGAACCTGCGCTTCAACCTGGAGGCCAACCTGGAAGCCCTGGACCCCGGATTGACCCGGTCGGTGGCGGCGAGTTTCGAACGGGACTTCGGGTTGAGTGAGCAAGTCAGTCTGGAGGAATGGCAGCGTCGACCGCTGTGGAAACGGGTCAAGCAACGGGTGTGGGGATGGGTGGATCGGGTGGTGGTGAATCTGCTGGATCGACGGGGTTGAGCCCAAGCTTTCAAACACCCTGAAACCACTGTAGGAGCGAGCCTGCTCGCGATGGCGGCCTGACAGTCAACAATGATGTTGAATGTTATGCCCTCATCGCGAGCAGGCTCGCTCCTACAGGTTATTGCGGTGTAACGGGATTACAGCAACTCAAAACTCTGCTGCGTCACGTCCTCTGAATCCAGGCCAATCTGCACGTTGAACTTGCCCGGTTCCGCCGCGTACTTGAGCTGGGTGTTGTAGAACTTCAGGTCGTCCTCGGTGATGGTGAAGTGCACGACTTTCTGCTCGCCAGCCTTGACCATTACTTTCTGGAAGTTCTTCAGTTCCTTGATCGGGCGGATCATCGAGCCGGCCACGTCCTGGATGTACATCTGCACCACGGTTTCGCCGTCGCGCTTGCCGGTGTTTTTCACCGTGACGCTGGCGTCGAGCTTGCCGGTCTTGTTCAGCGTGGTCGACGACAGGGCCATGTCGCTCAGGCTGAAGTCGGTGTAGCTCAGGCCGTAACCGAACGGGTACAAGGGACCGGTGGTGTCATCGAAGTACTGCGAGGTGTAGTTGCCCGGTTTGCCCGGGGTGAACGGCCGGCCAATGGTCAGGTGGTTGTAGTAGGTCGGAATCTGGCCTACCGAACGCGGGATGCTGATCGGCAGTTTGCCCGACGGGTTGTAGTCGCCGAACAGCACGTCGGCGATAGCGTTGCCGCCCTCGGTGCCGGTGAACCAGGTTTCCAGGATCGCGTCGGCCTGTTCCTTCTCTTCGAGGATCGTCAGTGGACGGCCGTTCATCAACACCAGTACCAGCGGTTTGCCGGTGGCTTTCAGGGCACGGATCAGCTCGCGCTGGTTTTCCGGGATGTTCAGATCGGTGCGGCTCGACGATTCGTGGGACATGCCACGGGATTCGCCGACGGCGGCAACCACCACATCAGCATCCTTGGCTGCTTTCACCGCTTCGTCGATCAGCACGTTCGCCGGGCGCGGGTCATCCACCACTTCCGGGGCGTCGAAGTTGAGGAAGTTCAGGTAACCGAGGATTTTCGGGTCGCTGGTGATGTTGGCGCCACGGGCGTAGATCAGTGTCGATTTGTCGCTCAGGGCGTTGGTCATGCCTTCGAACAGGGTCACCGATTGCGCTGGCTTACCGGCGGCAGCCCAACTGCCCATCATGTCGATGGGGGCCTTGGCCAGTGGACCGACCAGGGCGATTTTCGCGGTTTTCTTCAGGGGCAGGGTTTCGTTGCGGTTTTTCAGCAGCACCTGGCCGCGGCGTGCCACATCACGGGCCTCGGCGCGGTGCAGGCGGCTGTCGGCGTAGGTGTCGACCGGATCATCCTCGGCCTTGCCGATGCGCAGGTACGGGTCCTTGAACAGGCCCATGTCGTACTTGGCGCCCAGCACCGCACGCACGGCGTTGTCGATGTCGCTCTGCTGGATCTCGCCGGACTTCAGCAGCCCTGGCAGTTCTTTGCCGTACAGGGTGTCGTTCATGCTCATGTGGATGCCGGCCTTGATCGCCAGCTTCGCCGCTTCGCGACCGTCGGCGGCAACACCGTGCTTGATCAGTTCGAAAATCGCCCCGTGGTCGCTGACCGCCAGGCCCTTGAAGCCCCATTCCTTGCGCAGCAGGTCGTTCATCAGCCAGGTGTTGGCGGTGGCCGGCACGCCGTTGATCGAGTTCAGCGCGACCATGACCCCGCCCGCGCCGGCATCGATGGCGGCCCGGTACGGCGGCAGGTAGTCCTGGTACATCTTGACGGGGCTCATGTCGACCACGTTGTAGTCGCGGCCACCCTCGACCGCGCCGTACAGGGCAAAGTGCTTGACGCTGGCCATGATGCTGTCGGCCGCGTTCGCGCCCGTGCCCTGGAACGCCTTGACCATCACGCCGGCAATGCGCGACACCAGGTAGGTGTCTTCGCCGAAGCCTTCGGAGGTGCGGCCCCAGCGCGGGTCGCGGGAGATGTCGACCATCGGCGCGAAGGTGATGTCGAGGCTGTCAGCCGCGGCTTCCTTGGCGGCAATGCGCCCGGACAGGCCGATGGCGTCCATGTCCCAGCTCGAGGCCAGGGCCAGCGGGATCGGGAAAATGGTGCGGTGGCCGTGGATCACGTCGTAGGCGAAGAACATCGGGATCTTCAGGCGGCTGCGCATCGCCGCGTCCTGCATCGGCCGGTTTTCCGGGCGGGTGATCGAGTTGAACGTACCGCCGATGTTGCCGGCCGCGATTTCCTTGCGGATCATTTCGCGTGGCATTTCCGGGCCGATGCTGATCAGGCGCAACTGGCCGATTTTTTCATCGAGGGTCATTTGCTTCATCAGGTTGCTGACGAAGGCTTCCTTGTTCTCCAGGGGTGCGGGTGTCGTGGCGGCCAATACGTTATGACTGGCCAGGCTGACGAACAGGCCCAGCAAACACAGCTTCTTCATGAATAGTTTTCTCAAGGGCCCAAACGGCGATGTACACGCCGGCCAGCCAAAATTTAGGGAGCGTCTATTGTTGTTCGGGTGCCGGCTCAAAAGACCAGAGCCAAAAAACCACAGCCAGATGGCGGATGCGTTTTCGCGCAGGGCCTCTTTTTAGCCCATCGGCCCGTTGCAATCCAGAGGCGCGGGCGATTATGCCCCAAGAGCCGGCCCAGAAGGTTTCACGGTCGGTTTTTTCATGAAATGTACAAGGGAGCGTTATCCTGATGAATGTAAGTCCAACCTACCGCTCGCGTTTGCAGGTCGTCACGCTGCTGATGCTGGCCACGTTGCTGACCGCCTGCGGCATCAACAACATCCCCACCCTCGACGAACAGGCCAAGGCCGCCTGGGGCCAGGTGCAGAACCAGTATCAGCGGCGCGCCGACCTGATTCCCAACCTGGTGGAAACCGTCAAGGGCTATGCCAAACATGAAGAAGAGACACTGACGGCGGTCATCGAGGCCCGGGCCAAGGCCACTTCGATCCAGGTGGATGCCTCGACCCTCGACAACCCGGAAAAGCTCAAACAGTACCAACAAGCCCAGGACCAGCTCAGCGGCGCCTTGAGCCGTTTGATGGTGGTCTCCGAGCGTTATCCGGACCTCAAGGCCAACCAGAACTTCCTCGCCTTGCAGTCGCAGCTTGAAGGCACCGAGAACCGCATCAGCGTGGCCCGGCGCGATTTCATCCTCGCGGTGCAGAAGTACAACACCGAGATCCGCACGTTCCCCGGTCGCCTGTGGCACACCGTGATGTACAGCGACCTGCCGATGCGCGAGACCTTCGAAGCCACGCCGGGTTCGGAAAAGGCTCCCGAGGTCAAATTCTGAACAGCGGTAATCGGTGTCACCACGCAAGAGGTTGCCCATGCGCGTCCTGAAAACAGGCCTGTTGCTGTTGTTGTGGGTGGTGGCGATCGCTGCCCGGGCCGAGCTGAGCTTCCCGGCGCTGACCGGGCGGGTGGTCGACAATGCGCAGATGATCGAGCCATCGGTGCGCCAGCAGCTCAGCCAACAACTTCAGGCCCATGAACAAGCCACGGGCGAGCAGCTTGTGGTCGTGACTTTGCCGGATTTGCAAGGCACCGACATCGCCGACTTCGGTTACCAACTCGGCCGCCATTGGGGCATCGGGCAGAAGGACAAGAACAATGGTGCCTTGCTGATCATCGCCCGGGACGAGCGCCGGCTGCGTATCGAAGTCGGTTACGGTCTGGAGGATCGCCTGACCGACGCCCAGAGTTCGGTGATCATCAACCAGGTCATCACCCCGTCATTCAAGACCGGCAATTTCAGTAAAGGCATCAGTGACGGCGTGGCGGCGATGCTGGTGGTGCTGGGCGGAAACCCCCTGGACGAACCCTCCACTGCGTATGAATCCAGAGGTGATCCGGGGGACGATTTCATCGCGCGACATCCCGGTTTGTTCGTGTTTTTGGTGATGTTGTTCATCCTGACTGTTTTTGTGTGCCAGATGCTCGGTATCCTTCCCGCTGGCCGGGGCGGCTCCGGTGGAACCGGGGGC